>JAFKGL010000031.1 GCA_017307065.1 Candidatus Paracaedimonas acanthamoebae | reverse complement strand
GCTCAAAGCCTTTACAAAAGTTATCGACAAAATAAAATAATCTATCGTAATCTATCAGCATTGAGGTATCTCCCTATTCTTCAAATCGAGATTACCTCAATACTTTCAATATGTTAATTGATATTCCTTAAACATAGTTCGGGTTAAAATTACTTCTATTAAAGAATTTGATGATATCAGTCGTTTATATTCAAGACTGGCAATTATAAGTGCACAGAAAAGAAGAATTGATTTAACTCGTAGATACTTACTTCTTCATATTGATCACTTTGGGTTGAACCACCCAAGAACAAAAGATATCATTCTTTTCTTAGATAAAAATGGGCTGCGGGTTCCGTGGTAACTATGAAGAAATACAATTGCTGATTAGCCACTCTGCAAATGTCTTATCTGGCTTGTTTGATTGATTTTTCTCTGCAAAAGCATAAACTTCATTGATGACATATGATGCTTGTTCAGTAGAAGCTATATAATTTTTTTCTTGATAAATATTAAACACAAGTTTTACAACTTGTTCATATAAAGAAACATTTTTTACGAGAATTGTTTCTTTCTTACTTGGTGCTGGACGCCCCTGAGGCACGAGATTTACTTGCCCAAGTTCTTTTTCATCGAGAAACTCTAAAATGGAACATCCTAACACACTTGCAGCACGTTGTAGAATCTCTATACTTGGTTTTTGTGATCTTCCACGAAGAATGTTTCTTATTGCATGGCCTTTTAACCCAGCAACTCTTTCCAATTCCGCTACAGAGTAATTCTTCTCTTCTATTTTCTTTTTGAGCTTATTAACAAGTACCCCACTCATAACTTTCAATTCCAATACTATCTAAAAACAAAAATAAACAACATAAAGCATCTTGACAACAGTACAATGTAAATTGTACAAGTACAATGTTTACATACAATAACGTTCACGCATGCTTATGAACTATGTACCCCTTTTATAAGATACAGACTTATAAGTCTGCAAGCTGAGAAAATATAAATGAAAATAAAAAAAGACGACTAGGGAAGGATGGGAGATGTATAGCGTTTCTATATCAAAGGAATCAAGCAAGCCTCTTATTGAGATTATGGAGAGAACTTGCTTTTGTGTAGATGAAGATGTCCTTAACCATGCTTTAATCAAAGAATTAATAGGTGGAACACTTGATGAAGAACTGTTTAGACTTTTCCTCGAACAGCAAACATGGCTAGGGTATGAAATCTCACAACAATTAATAGCCATATCTAGGCTAAATCATACAACCTATATAAAGCCTTTATTTCTAAAAATCGCAAACTATTCCCTTATTGAAGCTGATGATCTTAGCAACCAATTAGGTAAATTTAGGATCTCCTCGTATGAGGTTCTCCCCGTTTGCAAAGAATATATAAACTTTTTAAGCATATTAGAGGATAAATTTCTATTTCTCACAGCAATATTGCCTCGGTTCTGGTTCAAAGCTCAATTACGCCAGAAGTTTATAAAGCTGAACCTGTTTAAACACCCTTATAAGAGGTACATTAAGTATTGCTTTTACCATGATGCAAGAGAACCCATAATAAGAATCATTAATTCTCTTGATACTCAGTTCCGCACTATTCCTGCAGAACAAAAATCAGCAATAAAGCAAGTTTTTTCAGAGGCTTCAGCGCATGAATGGGAACTTTTAAATCAGACATACAATCTAGCCTCTATTTAAGCTGCTCTACATAATAATCAAATACGCAAGGAATAATTTCAACATTGTTAGGGAGGAATCAAATGGAAGAAAATGAAAAAACACATCAACAACACTTTTCTTTGGCAAGTTATTTTAAGAATAATCAAAGTATTACCATTCATGAAACTTCTTCACTTGAGCTATTCAAGTCGTTAATTGCTTTCCCTCATCCCGAGAGCACTGAATACTATACCAATGAGGCTAGAGTTGTTACAACTTCAAAGTTGATAGGCTCTTTAAAAGAGGATATTCGCCTAAAAATAAACCCTAGTATCACACTTATTTACGAACAAAGCTCACTAGAGGGTTTCCATTCTCCAATCCATGGATTTAGAAACTTCAGTACTACAATAGAATTTGATGCTTCGGTCATGTTAGTACTACGCGAGCTCATGCCTTACTTAAATGGAGATTATACTGTCAAAGAGATTGCAAACATTTATGAGACTTCTGAGACAGAAATTAGGTATACTTTGCAACCGCTTTACGAGATAGGTTTTTTAGTTCTATGCAGTAAAAGCCTTGTCCCTGCATCTTCCTTTTATGCTCATCTTATTAGTATTGAACGCGCGAGAAGGGTTGAGAAAATAAGCCCTATCAATATGGATAACAAGGAAAATCTTAAGGAAATATTGATCCATAACCTACTTGCTCTCTATCACTTCGCAGAGTCATTTCCCGATCATTTAAGCGCCGCTATCTCCCAAACAACCAATTTCAATTTAAAAGAACAATTATGTAGCACACTCTCTGAGAGTTATTGGTATAGCAATATGCTCTTAAAAGGACTTATGGAACTAGGTTATAGCAAAGAGCAACTCAAGCGATTAACCCCTTGCCCTGCCACGTTAGGCGTTATTAACTACTTAAGGTGGCTTGCAAAAGTAGATTTGTTATCTTATGCCGCTTGCCTTGGAATACTAGAATATCCAGAGGTATCAACTCAACAATCTTACGACATCTTTTCCTTTATTCAAAATAAATGGGAGCAGATTGAAGCTTTAAGCCTGGTTCCCAAGGAAGCTTTAGAACCTTTTAGAGAGCAACAAAAGTTAGAATTCCTCAGCAAAAGAGCTCATCTTTCAAAATACTTCTTTGAGGTTGAATCTTATTTAACCCCAGAGCGCCAAGAAGAGATTAGAAATCATGTTCTTGTGTTTATTCAATGCTTGCAAGCAGAAACTGCTTATATAACTGGAGAATTTGAATAAGCTAATTTTCGCTACTCATCGAGTTCAACTGAGGCTCAAATTTCATACTTATCTATAGCTATGTTAATAGCAAGAAACCTTAAGGATTTAAAAAAGACGGAGCCAACCAAGAGTTCAATGATAAAATCTATCTAAACTCTTCGTATTCATCTTTAACCATTTTCTCCTTTATTCCCTACCGAGTAAACTATCCTATAAAAGGAAACAAACTTTGAATAGGTTAATCCGTTTTAGCCTTTTGCTCTAGTTTTGCACCTTGAGCTTCAATCTCTGGGTAGTCGTTAATGCGTACAAGAGTTGCGATGCGATAAGAAGCTCCTATTCTTCTCGCAAAAAATCCTGATAATTTGCCTTCTAAAGATTGGTAATTAATAATCTTAAAGGAAGAACCCTCTCCTAAGATTTGGGTAAGATTCCGATTAATATCTGCAAATATAAACTTTGTAAAAAAGTTTAAGAGTTGGCGTAAAGAGGAAGGTTGATGGCCATCATCAATAAGCTTTTCCATAATTACTACTCTTCCTTTTTTCTCAAGAACTCTTTCTGCTTCTTGTAGTGCTAATGTTGGATCTGGGATTGAGGCTAAAGAGAGAGGAAAGTATATTTTATTAAACTTCTCCTCTTTAAAGAGCAAATGTTGAGCATCTCCAATAAAGATATTTTCATCTGGAATATCAAACTGACGAGCCTTCAGTTTAGCTTGCTTCACCATTTCAGGAGAAAAGTCAAATGCTTGTAACTTGTTCTTATTCAAGCCTTCTGGCAATACTTCAAAATCGAGTCCTGTTCCTTCTCCGACAAAAAGGACTTTATCATCAGGCTGGATATCTAATTCACTGATCGCAATAACTCTTCCAGGCTTAAATCCACTCATAAGAGGATCCCAGAATGTTTTAGCCATGACTTGGTAGCAGAAGTTTTGAGAAGCTCTTACAGTACGTCCAAACCAAGTCTCCTCTTCTTTAAAAGAGTCTGTCGCCTGTAAAGTAGGAACAAAGATTATAAGAGATAAAACAGCAAATGGTTTTAATAAGTAAGCTTTCATGTAGGGCTCCTCTGCTAGATTCATTATGAGGTTAAGCTAGAATAATAAAACAAGCAATAATTTTCAAATTTGAAAGAATTATCTAAGGAAGGGCTATAAGAGCAATTGATAGCGCCGCTATAATCCAAAATATTAGTCTCTGGATAGAAAGTGCTCTAGAGTGTACGCAACCATTTTCAACCTCACAAGCTGGAGATTTTAGGTAGAGTGTATAAAAAGAATAGCAGAGTGAAAGCCCCATAAGGGTAATCATGTAAGGGCGATAGGGTGCAAAGAAAGCGCTATAACTCGCCCAGGCTCCCCCTACTCCTAAGACTACAGCCAGCAAAGGCCCAATACAACATAAGGATGCTAAAAAGGAAGAGCCTAAAGTACTTATAAAAGCTGCCCAAGTGGATTTGCTATGCATCGTCTTATTCCTCTGCTTCTAATGCATCTAGAATTGGGCACTCACTCTGCAAATGGTCTTCTAGGTGGCACTTTTCCATTAACTTACCTAATGCGATTTTCACTTTTTTTAATTCACTTATTTTTTGGTCAATGAGCTTTATTTTATGGTGAGATTTTGCATAAACTGCATCACAGGTATCCTCTGAAGAAAGCTTAATGTTTAGCAGTCCTTTAATCTCAGCTAATGTAAACCCCATTTCTTTAGCACGAACAATAAACTTTAGTCGTTTGAGATCCTCTGAGCTATAATAACGGTAACCGTTGAGAGACTGCAAAGGCTTGGGCATGAGGCCAATTTTCTCATAAAAGCGAATCGTGTCTGTTTTAACTTGGATTTCTCTAGCTAATTGACCAATATAATATTCCATGAGCATTTACCTTGTGTAACCTTTTCCATCACTCCAAAGTATACACTTTAGAGCATACTCCTAAGTCAAATAAAATTATCTCTTTAAATAGAGGGATTGACATTGAAGTATACTTCAAGCTGCAGAGTCGTATAGAAAGGAGAAAATACCATGAAGAAACTATCATTTTTTAAATCAATTATTGTAGCTGCAGCTGCGCTGTTCTTAAACATGAATCCTCTTTTAGCAACAATTACAGATGAGGACATTGCTATTACGGGCAGTAAATCAGAGACTTCTAGAACATTGCCAAATAAAGAAGAAGAGCAGAAAGAAGAAAGCCCTATTGCATCCAAGTGTTTTTTAGAAACTACTTGTGATAAACTTTGTCAATTTGCAGTTGATTATATCCCTTCTCTACCTACACATATGGCCAAGCTCTTTATATCTCAATATCCAGTACCATCTGAACAAGAACAAGCTGTTTCCTTAAAGCTTTTTCACCTTTTGGCTGAAGGTACTCCTGTTGATGTTAATAGCTTGGCTGAATCAGTGAGCTTATCCCAATCAACAGTAAAGGAAATGATGCAAAAGTGGCCAGATGTATATTATGACGAGGAACAACATATTATTGGGTATGGCGGACTCACGTTTAAGCCTACAAAACATAAAATCATGTTTGATAATCGTACGCTTTACACATGGTGTGCATGGGATACCTTATTCCTGCCTGCTATTTTAGGCAAAACACTTGAGATAGAATCTCATTGTCCTGTAGATGACAGCATTGTGAAGATCCGTCTCAATCAAGAAGGGGTAAAATCTATCGAACCTAAAGAAGCAGTAATATCCTTTATGTTGCCGAGTAAAGAGTGTATTCAAAAGAACATACAAAGTAACTTTTGTCACTATATCAATTTCTTCCCTTCAGCAGAAATCGGTCACGAGTGGATAAAAGAACATTCTAAAACTTATATTATCTCAATTGAGGAAGCTTTTAAAATTGGGCAGCTAAAAAACCAAGCACAATTCGGTAAAAAGCTTGAGCAAGATTTTAACAAATAACCCATTTTCCTGAATAAGCCCTTTATAATCAATTAATCTATTAATGGTCGGATGAGTGAAATTGTTCAGTCTTCGATCACCTCACAATTCCTTCTTCCTCGCAGCTGAGGAAATTCACTCCATGAAGAAAGTGCTTGACCTTGAAGTATACTCCAAGGTGCAGAGTACTATAGGAAGGAGAAATATCATGAATAAACCATCATTTCTTAAATCAGTTATTGCAGCTGCAGCTGCGCTGTTCTTAAACATTAATCCCCTCTTAGCATCGATTACAGATGAGGACATTGCCATTATTGGAAGTGGATCTGCTGCGTTTTCGGCTGCCATTCATCTTGCAAGTAGGGGAGCAAAAGTGACCATGATTGAGGAGAAAACAGTAGGGGGTACCTGTGTCAATGTCGGCTGCGTCCCTTCTAAAATTCTCATACGCTCCGGGCAGATTGCTCATATGCAAGAAGATCACCCTTTTAAAGGGATCCAAAAGAACCAACCCACAATCCAGAATAAACTTGTCTTTGATCAGCTCCAAGATCGAGTTTTAGAACTCAGGAAAACAAAGTATGAGGACATTCTACTTCAAAACCCAAAAATTAAATTCATTCAAGGAACAGCTCGCCTGATAGGTTCAAACAAAGTCTTAGTCCACATACCTGAGAAGGATCCTCTTGAACTTAATCCAACTAAAATCCTTCTTACAACAGGAAGCTCTCCTACAATTCCAGATATTGAAGGACTCAATAAGACACCCTATTGGACATCAACAGAAGCTCTCTTCAGCGGTATAGTACCTAAACATCTTATTGTTCTAGGGGGATCCTTTGTAGCCGTTGAACTTGCACAAGCTTTCTCCCATTTGGGATCAAAAGTGACTCTTCTTGCCAGAAGCACACTGCTTTCAAGAGAAGATCCAGACATTAGTAAAGAATTGAAAGGCATATTCGAAGGCGAAGGCATAAGGGTTCTCACTCATACGCTTCCAAAATCTGTTGAACACAAAGAGGACTTCTTCCATATTAATATTGGAGAAGAAACACTCTTTGGAGACCATCTTCTTGTGGCCACAGGACGACATGCAAATAGTAAAAACTTAGGTCTTGGAGAAGTTGGAGTAAAGCTTGATTCTGAAGGGAGAATTCTAGTTGATGAGTATCTGCGTACAAGTGTAAAAAATATCTTCTCTGCTGGAGATTGCACTCAGCTTCCTCAATATGTCTATGTCGCTGCTGCAGCGGGTAATAAAGCTGCCATTAATATGCTCAGTGAACACACGGGCGTAGAGTCACCCTTAGATCTCTCTGTTGTGCCTGCAGTAACTTTTACTGATCCACAAGTAGCAACTGTAGGGCTTTCAGCAAAGCAAGCAAAGGAACAAGGATATGAAGTTGAGACAAGGACACTTACTTTAGATAATGTCCCAAGAGCTTTAGCGAACTTTGATACTCGCGGGTTTATTAAGCTTGTTGCTGATAAAAAGACAAAGCTAATTCTTGGATCTCAAATTGTGGCTTCAGAAGCAGGTGATGTGATTCAATCAGCAGCGCTTGCTATTCACAACAAGATGACCACTGATGAGTTGGCAAGTAAGCTCTTTCCTTATTTAACTATGGTAGAAGGATTAAAGTTGTGTGCGCAAACCTTCTTTACAGATGTAAAGAAGCTCTCTTGCTGCAGTGCTCACATAGAAGATATCTCATCAAGTAAGCTCTAAATCTAGTGTAGTTGAGAGCTACATTTTCTTATAGCTCTCAACCGCCTCTTTAAAGAGAGACAACTATATCATCTCACTCTTTTTTTTATTCTATTTTCCTAATAGAAGTCATGTTGCAGAGCCCAAAAATGCACAATCTGGCTTTATCTTTCTAGTCCTATTTTTGTAAAAAGATAGCTTTAAGAAATCATTAAGAGAGACTAAAAATTTGAGCCTCTAAGGACCCCGCAATTGCTGGCGAAGACGTTTATCTCACTTTAATTAAGCTTTCGCCGCCACTTTTGCCAAAGAAGATAAAACGCGGGTACCACAAACATTGACAGGATAGGCGCCGTGATCATCCCCCCCAGCATAGGGGCAGCAATGCGTTTCATGACATCTGAGCCTGTACCACTTCCAAACATAATAGGGGACAACCCCACAAGAATAATTGCAACCGTCATTGATTTAGGACGTACTCTCATGACGGCACCTTCAATAATGGCATCTTGTAAGCCTTGTAAAGTAATAAGCTTCCCTTCTTCTTCAAATTTCTTGATCGACATCTTGAGATAAATCAATAAAACCACACCAAACTCAGCAGCAACCCCCGCTAAAGCTATAAAACCAACATTAACAGCAACAGAGAGGTGATATCCTAAGATGTAAACCAGCCAGAGTCCTCCAATTAAAGCAAAGGGGAGAGTTCCCATGATCAAAAGTGGCTCTGCCCACCTGCGGAAAATTGCATATAGCAGGAAAAGAATGCTTATAAGCGTTAAAGGCACAATCATAAGGATACTTTGCTGAGCCCTTTGAATGGATTCATATTGCCCTGCCCACGTTAAGGAGTATCCAGCAGGAAGTGAAAGTCTCTCTTTTACAAGGTCTTGGGCCTCTTTAACATAAGAGCTTAAATCACGATCACGCACATCAATAAACACCCACCCACTAGGGCGGGCATTCTCAAGACGCAACATCGCAGGCCCTTCTATAAAACGAATATCGGCAATTGATCCTAAAGGTACAAAAGCTTTCGTGGGCGTGAGAATAGGAAAATCTTTAAGCTTTGGCACAGAGTCCCGCCAATCTAAGGGAAAGCGTATAGTAATAGGATAACGCTCAATTCCTTCAATCGTTTCACTAATCGTCTCTCCCCCAATGGCAGTATTAATGACGTCTTGGATATCCGATATATTAAGTCCATATCGTGCCGCGAGAGCGCGATTGATTGAAACATCAATATAACGCCCGCCTTGTAAGCGCTCTGCATAAATAGAACCAGTCCCTGGGACTTCTTTTAAAAGCTTTTCAACCTTCTGGCCAAGAGTCTCAATTACTTTTATGTCAGACCCAGCAATTTTTAAACCTAAAGAGCCTTTGATACCTGTGGAGAGCATATCAATGCGATTTCGGATAGGCTGCACCCAAAGGTTAACAAGTCCTGGGATCTTAACGGCTTGATCAAGCTCAGCAATAATTTTATCCATTGTCATTCCTTTTCGCCATTGAGAAGGATCTTTAAGTTGGATCGTAGTCTCTACCATTTCTAAGGGGGCAGGATCGGTTGCCGTCTCAGCGCGCCCCATCTTTCCAAAGACGGTCTCAACTTCAGGAATTTGAGCAATAAGCTTGTCAGTTTGTTGAAGGATTTGAGTTGCTTTTCCAACAGATAGACTTGGAAAAGCACTAGGCATATAAAGTAAATCTCCCTCTTGTAAAGGCGGCATGAACTCTGTGCCCAGGCGTGCAATGGGATAAGCCGTAAGCCCTAAGAGGATACAAGAGGTGAGAAGTGTTGTCTTAGGGAATCGCAAGACAGGCTTTATGGCGCGAAGATAAAGACGCATCAACACACGATTGAGAGGATTCTTGTCTTCAGAAGGAAGCTTACCACGAATAAGGTAAACAATCAGAGCAGGCACCAAAGTAATCGATAAGCCTGCGGCAGCTGCCATAGCATAGGTCTTTGTTAAAGCAAGTGGCGAGAAGAGAAGCCCTTCTTGCCCTTGTAAGGTAAACACGGGCAGAAAGCTAATGGTGATAATAAGAAGGCTAAAAAATAAGGGCGAACCTACCTCAACAGCTGCTTCTTTAACCAGAGTAATATGCTGAGGGAGTGATACTTCTTTTCCAGGGTGTTGCTGCTGCCAAGACTCCATATGTTTATGAACATTCTCAACCATAACAATAGCAACATCCACCATGGCTCCAATGGCAATAGCTATGCCCCCCAAAGACATAATATTTGCGTTAATCCCTTGATAATACATCACAAGAAAAGCTGATAAAATGCCCAAGGGCAAAGTGAGAATAACAGCAAAGGCGGAGCGTAAATGAAAGAGGAATATTAAGCAGACAAGCGCGACAACCATGCTCTCTTCTATTAATTTCACAAAAAGATTCTTGATCGCATTCTTAATGACCTTAGAGCGATCATAGGTTGGGACAATCTCAACCCCATTTGGTAGACTTTTTTTGAGACTCTCAAGTTTATGTTTAACGCCTTCAATGGTTTCAAGCGCATTCTTCCCTGAGCGCATGACAATAATTCCCCCAACAACCTCACCTTGGCCATTAAGTTCTGCTAAGCCACGTCGAAGTTGAGGGCCTAGCTGTATTTTAGCAACCTCCTTTAAGAGGATAGGTGTTCCATTCTTATTAACGCCTATAGGAATCTGCTCAATATCTTGAAGTGATTTTAAATACCCCTCAGCTTGAAGCATATATTCTGCTTCAGCAAGTTCTAAGATTGAACCACCCCCTGAGCTATTAGCCTTTTTTACTCTTTCAATAACCTCACCAACAGAGAGATGAAGAGCCCTTAAGATGTAAGGATCGAGGATAATTTGGTACTGCTTCACCATTCCCCCTAAAGTGGCCACTTCCGCAACCCCAGGGACAGTCCGCAGCTCATACTTTAAGAACCAATCTTGAAGGCTCCTGAGTTGCGCTAAATCTCTGTTGCCAGTGCGATCAATTAATGCATATTCATAAATCCATCCCACCCCTGTTGCATCAGGGCCAAGCTCAGGGCGTACATTTGAGGGAAGCTTGCTGGTTGCTTGATTTAAGTATTCAAGAACACGAGAACGCGCCCAATAAAGATCTGTTCCTGCTTCGAATAAGATATACACAAAGGAACTGCCAAAAGAAGAATAGCCTCGCACCTCTTTAGCCCCTGGAACAGCCATCATGGACGTTGTTAAGGGGTAAGTAACCTGCTCCTCAACCACTTTAGGCGCGCGCCCAGGGTAATCTGTTTTAATAATTACTTGAATATCTGAGAGATCAGGAATTGCATCAACAGGGGT
This sequence comes from Candidatus Paracaedimonas acanthamoebae, assembly GCA_017307065.1. Lineage (NCBI taxonomy): Bacteria > Pseudomonadati > Pseudomonadota > Alphaproteobacteria > Holosporales > Caedimonadaceae > Candidatus Paracaedimonas > Candidatus Paracaedimonas acanthamoebae. Next base: position 8,274 of record JAFKGL010000031.1, on the reverse strand, counting down.
TTTTTTAAACACATAGGCCCCCCACAAGAGAATAATGCTTGCACCTAGTAGAATGAGGTGCCTAAATTTAAGTGACCAGTCTATAATCTTTGATATCATGAGGAATGCCCTGAGTGCTTTGAATGTGAAGCAGAAGGCTCTTCTAAGCGCTCAAACCCTGCTTTAAGATTAATCTCAGAATCCAAGAGGAACTGCGAAGACGTAACCACATGCTCTCCTTTATTGAGCCCTGAGAGGATCTCTATGCGCCCTTCTGATTGAATCCCTGTGGTCACTTGACGCGCTTGGAATTTGCCTTCACCGAGCGCTAAAATCACATGTTGCTTGTGACTACTCCAGATAACAGCTTCACTTGGGATCGTTAGAGCTTGTTTAGGCGCTTCTTGTATTTCAACAGCCACAAGCATATTGGGCTTAAAGAGCCACTCTGGATTATTAAGGCGGATTCGAACTTTAAGCGTTTGAGAGGTTGGGTCAATTGTTGGATAAATGTAATCTACTTCTCCTTGCCAGCTAAGATGGGACAACTGAGGCAAGTAAATTTTAGCGGCTTGTTTTTCTTTCACATAAGAAAGTTGAGAAGGGAAAATCTCTGCAATAACCCATACCTCTGAAAGATCTGTAAGGCTCATAACCGTCGTCTCAGGTGAGACATACATACCTTCGCGAATATTCAAACTATCAACAAAACCCTTTTGAGGGGCATATATTGTCACAAGAGGACTCGATTTGTTCGTCTTGAGTAGTTCTTTAATTTGCTTTTCAGAAACACCGAGAGCTTTTAATTTTGAAGCCTGAGGATCCTTATATTCTTTATAGCTGTCTTTTAGAGTCAAGAGATACTCTTTTTGTGAAAAAACAAGATTACGAGAGTAAATCTCAAATAAGGGTTGATCTTTCTCAACGACACCCTCTGTTGCCTTCGTGTGAAGCTTTTGGATCCATCCATCGACATACGTATGGATATGCGCAATTTTAGTCTCATCAGCTTTAATTGAACCAAATGCCCTGATTGTCATGCTTATAGGACCTTCCTCAACAAGAGCTGTTCTTACGCCCAAGTTATTAACGATGTTTGGTGAGATCTGGAGTGTAGTCGTCTCTTTCTTTTTCTCTTCTTCATAAACAGGCACAAGATCCATATTCATGCGTGATTTACCAGGGCCCTCATAATGGATGTGTGGCTCCATAGGATCGATCCAATAAAGGATTTTCTTTGAAGATTGAGACTTGTTTGTTTGCAGAGAGAAAAAAGGCTTCAAGAGGAAGTAGCCACCTGTAGAGATAAGTATACAAAGTGCCATTAGAGCCAGTGCTTTTATTTTATTTACCATCTTATTCTTAATATTAAATAAGCTCATGCCATTCCCTTTGCGTACATAAATGCTTTGTCTTACTTAATCATGGCAATTCGCTGTTAAAAAAGAGTAAAGATCAACCATGAGAGTTGAACATGATATGCATTTAAAAAGCTTATTACCTTGCCATAAGATAATTTTATTCACAAATTTACTTATCCACTCTAGGAACTATAATTTTAAGACGTTCTTGTTTTTTTGGTGTTAAACTTGATGTCTCTTCTTGTTGTTTAGCTTTTTTCTCTATTTGCGATTGTTCTTCTTGTTTTTGTTTTTCCTCTAGTTTTTTTGCTTCTTCTTCAGCTTGTTTTTTTCTAAACGCTGCAACGCGATGGCGACGGGTTGCTTCAGCTGGGATCGTTGACACGATCCCAATCATTATGACCATAAATAAGCTTACTATTTCCAGCATTCCGACGCCTCTTGTTTATGGTCTATTTCACATTTACACCAAAAGGGACAAAGATTTCTTTACCCGCCAGTTTAATCTGTAACCATATTTTATAAAAACCTGACTTCTCTGGCATAAAATGAAACATAAGCTCAGGTCCTCCTCTTGCCTTTTCATCTGTTGGCTCTTTACCCATAGGATGGACATGCGCAATCGTATTAAAATCTTCATTGATAGCAACAATATGAGCAAAAGCCCCCATAATTGGCTCAAGATCTTTCACATCTTTTCCTTCTTTATTGAGAGCTTTTATCGTACCCATAGCAGCTTGGCCTTTTCTGAGTTCTTTGGTGTCAAACCTTAAAGAATAAAGATTATTGTCTACCTTTGCTTCCTGGCTGAGTTGATTGTCGGCAGCTTTGCTAAAGCTTCCAACTGTTGCAAGAGGTGCTGTAACATATTCTTCTTTTCCTGTTTTAAGAGGCACAATATCAACCCATATCTTATAAGACCCCTCATTCTTAGGCGACCAACTGAACTCATAAATCCCTGGCTCTTTTGTTGGCTCTGGATGGACATGCTGATAATCAGTTAAGTTTTGATCAAAAATCAGCACATGGATTTTCTTCGTATGAACTTCTTTTAAATCAGAAAGCAAAATTTCCTTGTTATCTTTAATGGATGTCAGTTTTATTCTTGTTGGTATAATTTTGTCCTTTTGCGCTTGGCTTGAGAGCAAAACATCAACTTTAATTGTGGAATCCTGCTGGTCTTCATGTGAACAATGGCTCATTTTCATGTCAGATGCCATTTTATGTGACTCGCCTTCATGGGATAATGCTGCAGGCATTAAACTTAATACCCCAAGCGTCATCCCCAAAGTATTCAAATACATATGTAATCTTTTCATTTAGTTTTTCTCCTCTTCAATAATAAGTTTTTGCGTTTCTATCAAACGTTGCCCTACAAGCCAGAACACAACAGGTGTTAAGATCGTATCGAGTAAGGTTGAGGAGATCAAGCCACCAAATATCACGGCTGCTACAGGATGAAGAATTTCTTTTCCGGGTTGATCGCCTCCTATTAAAAGGGGAATAAGAGCAAAAGCTGCAACAAGTGCTGTCATAAGAACAGGGGATAATCTCTCAAGGGAGCCACGAATGATCATCTCTTTTGTAAACTTCTCTCCTTCATATTTCATTAAATGAAGGTAGTGAGAAATCTTCAAAATGCCATTGCGAGTTGCAATGCCAGTCAACGTGATAAAGCCAACAAGGCTTGCAACTGAGAGTGTTTGATTGGTCACCCAGATTGCAACAACACTTCCAATCAAAGCCATAGGCACATTCGCCATAATAATGAGCGTGAGCGGGGCTGATTTAAAGTGGCTATTAAGAAGGATAAAAATACCCATGAGCGAGAGAAGAGACAAAAGGAAGATAAGCTGGGTTGCTGACTTCTGACTTTCAAACTGCCCTTCAAACTTGATAAAATACCCTTCAGGGAGCTTGAGAGATAGAAGCTTTTTTTGAACATCTTCTGCAACATCGCCTAAAGCGCGATCTTTGGTATTAGCAAAGACAACGATACGCCTTTGGGTGTTGTCCCTGCTTATTTGATTAGGCCCTTGGGTTTCTTGAATGTCAGCCACAAACCATAAAGGAATTTTGCCTGCAGGGGAGTCAATAAGCATATTACGGATTTTATCAAGATCTGCTCTTTCTGCTACGGGCAAACGAACAACAAGATTGTATCTTCTAGCCCCTTCTAAAATTTGAGTTACAATTTTTCCTGATAAAAGGGTTTCAATTGTTTCTCCTAAGGTATTAACATTAATGCCATACTTCAGGGCTTCTTCTCTTTTAGGAATAATTTGGACTTGAGGGATTAAGGTTATTTGTTCAACCTGCAAATCCGTTATACCTTTGATGTCCTTCATCAGAGACTTCACTTTATCAGCACTTTCTCTAAGTTGATTAAGCTCCTCTCCAAAAATTTTAATGGCAAGCTCTGCTCTTACCCCTGAGAGCAAATGATCTAAGCGGTGAGAAATTGGCTGCCCAATATTGATGACTGCATTTGGAAGGGTTGCAAGGCGCCTGCGGAGATCACTTAAGACTTCTTCTCGCGAGCGCTTTGATGATTTTAAATCAATATCAATTTCAGAAGAATATACGCCTTCTGCATGCTCATCAAGCTCTGCGCGCCCGCTTCGGCGCCCAACAGAGAGTACTTCAGGCACTTCTAAAACAAGCTTTTCTGCAATGGTACCCACCCGATTGGTCTCCTCAAGAGCTGTCCCTGGGGGAAGCCTTAAGTTAATGGTCACCGTTCCTTCATTAAAGGAAGGAAGAAAGGATTTGCCTAAGAAGGGAACGGATGCAGCTGCTAAAAGGGTAAGTAAGATTGTTGTAAGAATAGGAATTTTAGGATGCGTGAATGACCATTGAAGGACTTTGGTATCTAACTCTTTAAGGTGCCTGACAAGCCAGCTATCACCATGCTTTATCGCCTTAATACGCGGAAGTAGATAATAAGATAAAACAGGCGTTAAGGTGATCGACACAAGAAGCGAGGCTAGAATTGAGACGATATAGGCAACCCCTAAAGGACTAAAGAGTCTGCCTTCAATACCGCTTAATGCAAAAAGAGGCAGAAAAACAAGCACGACGGTCAAGGTTGCATAAATGATTGAACTTCTCACCTCAACTGAAGCATCTTTAATCACTTGAATAAGGGGTAAAGGGGTCGTGAGTTTAGCATTTAATTTAAGGCGCCTTAAAATATTCTCAACATCAACAACAGCGTCATCCACAAGCTCTCCAATGGCAATTGCAAGCCCCCCTAAGGTCATGGTGTTAATGGATAAGCCAAATTGATGAAAGATAACGGCCGTAATTAGAATTGAAATAGGAATTGCGGTAATACTGATAAAGGTTGTGCTAAAGTTCATCAGGAAAGCAAAAAGGATGATAAGGACTAAAATAGCCCCGTCTCTTAAAGCTTCTTCTACATTACGGATTGAGTTTTCAATGAAGGTGGCTTGTTTGAAGAGAATTTGATCCACTTTAACATCTGCAGGCATTGTCTTTTGAAGCTCTTTAAGGCTTTTTTCAATGTCGCGTGTTAAAGAAGCTGTATCAGCGCCTGGCTGCTTCTGAATTGAAAGAATAACAGAAGGCTTTCCATTAATGCTGGCATCTCCTCTTTTAACAGTAGGTGCAAAGACAACATGGCTCACCTGATCAAGCGTTAATGCGTGGGCGCCTTGATATTTAAGCGGTGTCTTTTTAAGATCCTCAAGCTTGTTTGTAAGGCCTAAGAAACGAACCAATGACTCTGTTTTAAATTTTTCAAAGTAACCGCCCGTTGTATTTTGAGCAAACCCCTCAAGACTTTTTAAAAGATCATCTAAGCTTACATTGTATCCCAGCATTCGGTGATTTAAAGGTTGAACTTGATACTCCTTTACTTCACCGCCAATTGGAATCACTTGAGCCACCCCTGGAATGCTTAAAAGCCGAGGCCGCATAGTCCAATCTGCAATCGTTCTTAAATCCATAGGAGAAGTCTCACCTCGTTGAGAGCTTATTCCAACAAGAAGGATTTCACCCATAATGGAAGTCACAGGCCCTAAAGCAGGGATAACATTAGCAGGAAGTTGTGAGAGTGTCGTATTAAGCCTTTCATTTACAAGCTGCCGATTACGATAAATATCGGTGCCCCAGTCAAACTCAACATAGACAATCGAAAGACCAATGCCAGAGGTAGATCTCACACGCATGACACCAGGAAGTCCGTTCATGGCTGTCTCGATAGGAAAGGTTACTTGCTTTTCCACTTCCTCGGGAGCAAAGCCTGGGGCTTCTGTTAAAAGGGTTACAGTGGGCCTATTGAGATCTGGGAAGACGTCAATTGGCATTTTAGGCACAATTAAAGAGCCATAGATGACAGCAGCCATATATAAGAAGAGGATAAGCCATCTATTTTTTAAGGAGAATTCAACAATCTTTGTAAACATGATGTACCTATTTCTTAAGAGCTCTTGCCAGCGTCTCAACATTTTCAATAATACGCTCACCAGCTTTTAACCCCTCAAGAATTTCAGCTTTATCTTCAAAGAATATCCCAACTTGAATGGGGCGTGAAAGAATAAGCTCAGGTTCTGCAAGGATAAATACATTATAAGTCTTACCATTTTTAAAAAGGGCTGTTTGGGGGATGACAACTTTTTTAAAGGTTGAAGGAAGCGAGATCATCACATCGACGAACTCTCCTATCATGAGCGCAGGAGCTGTTTCTTTTATGCTAAATAAAATATGACGGGCTTGATCATTCTCACCAACTTTTGGGCTTAAGCCTTTAAGGGTTAAGGGATAAACTTTCTCAGGCTCCAAAGGAGATCTGAGAGAAGCTTCTTTAATTTGATTGGTGAGAGTGTAATCATAAGTGTAGGCCTCAATTTGAAAAGAAGCAGGATCTACAATTTCTGCAATAGGCTGTCCTGGTTGAACAATTTGCCCTGGCAAGAGATGTGAATCACTAAGGATGCCTGCAATAGACGCACGGATAAGCTCGCGCCCAAGGCCAGTTGTTAAGATTTGTTGCTTTCGCTTTTTAGCGCTTTCTAAATCTGTCTTTGCATCTTCAAGCTTTTTACGGGCAGAAAATTTTCCTAAAGTGGTTAGTCGTTCAACATCTCTTTCAAGTTGTGCAATCTCACCTTCAATTTTATAAAGCTCTGTCTTCTTGTCCGTTAAATCAACTGAACTCACAAGAGGCTCAACAATAGCAATTACTTGATTGGCCTCAACTTTATCTCCTGTCGTGGGCATAGGATAAGTTGGATCTGCAACTACTCTTGAAGATTGAGGAACATGCACTTGAGCATAGCCATTAGGGCTTGCAACAACTTTAGCAGGGAGAAGCACATACTGAGGACGGTCTATATCTTGTGCTTGGATAACCTTAAGATTAGCCGCACGTTGCTTTTGTTGAGGTATAAAGACTCTTTGAAGCAGACTTAAATCAGTGGGGACGGAATCTAAGGTCGAGGTACTTTCCTGCGGAGAAGGCTTACTTTCGCCATGGTCTTCACTCCCATGGGCAAGTACTTCAAAGGTAAAGAGCAAAAACGCAAAGACATAGATTGCCACTAAATTAAAGATTTTGTTCATAGCCTTCCTCCCTCAATTATTTATTATTAAAGTAAAGATCTTAAAATAGTCTTAATTAATTTTATTAAAATTTTAAATTCCTTAATCTCAAGGCATTCCATATGACAGAAACCGAGCTTAAGGGCACTTTGCAAAAAGTTATGTCTTCGCCCAAAGTTTATAAAAAAATAGGAAATTATTGGACGGATGATTTTAAGTGGCGTCACTTTCAGGTGACATTATTCTTGGCTGTGTCCGCTGGTATTGTAAGTATGGGATCAGTTATATGGACCTTGAAGAAATGATGACAGAGCGAAGTATTGAGGTTGACCATGTAACTCTTTATCGATGGGTTCAATATGCTCCTGAACTTGAAAAGCGTCTTAGGTAGTATTGGAAGCCAGGACTTGGTTATAGCTGGAGAATTGGTGAAACTTATGTGCAGGTAAAAGGCAAATGGGCTTACCTTTATCGAGCTCTTGATAAGCGAGGGCGTACCATAGACTTTTACCTTTCATCTACAAGGAATGTAAAAGCTGCCAAACGTTTTCTCCCAAAAACTCTCAGGAAGTTTAAAGAATAAGAAATGTCAAGCACCATTAATACTGATAAAGCAGCACCCTATGCTGTAGCCATAAAGGAATTAAAGGATGAGCGTGTCTGCCCTCAAGACCTTGAACATCGACAGGTTAAGTATCTCAATAACCTTATTGAAGCAGATTATGGTAAACTTAAGCGACTAATTAAGCCAACTCTGGGGTTTAAGTCTCTGAAGACAGCTTATGCACCCCTTAAAGGATTTGAGGTTATGCGTATGTTTAAAAAAGCACAGATGGATCTTTGGGAGTATGGTCAAGGACTCAAGGGAGAAATCCGTCTAGTTAACCAACAATTCAACGTCTATACTGCTTAATTTAAAGCAGAGCACACCCTAGCTGCAGCTTTAGAAAGTTTTTGCAAGGGTTCTATCTCGACAACCTTTATTTCACTTAAAATCAGAAAGGCTTTAACTTTTTGTACAAGTAAAAATCAAAAAAATTAATTATTCCCTTTTTTTGTACTAGGATAGCTCCTTAAAATAGATAACACCCAAGCTTACATATGATTAAATTCCTTCTATATTAATCAGATAGTCTCCCTTCATATAAGTACACACTTAGACTGATTCGAAAAACATTTTGACTTTTTATTGAATGCTTCTCCTAAATCTGTTTTTTGACTTTGATCTGGATTTTTAAGAGTTTCTTCACTTACATCTTCACCGTTCAGCATAGGCATGGAACTTTGGATATTTGGATGCTCAATAAATTCCTTTATTTCTTCTTTAGGTGTAAGGCTAATAATCTTAGTCAGTTTTTCAATACCTTGA
>JAFKGL010000030.1 GCA_017307065.1 Candidatus Paracaedimonas acanthamoebae | reverse complement strand
AAAGAAGGTTTATTAGAATAAATTTGCTGAGTTTCTATCTTAAAAACTGGAAAATTCCCATGAGAATTTTTTGCATGCTCTTTGAGCTGTTTCTCAAATTCACTCTTGTAAAGTAATATTAGATAGTGCTGCTTGATGAGTGCATATTTATCTGAAGTTTGAACAAAAGAAATAATATCTTCTTGAATTCCTCCTCCAATTTTCCCTCCTATATCTTTTTTGTGGGCTTCAAGAGTTTTAATTTCGATATCTAGAAGAGATGAGATTGTTTTTCCTGTACCGCCGCTAATGAGACAAGCAATAATATCGATTTGGCGAAGTGTAAGCCTTATATCCTTAATTGTTAGCAAATCGTCAGGATAAAATTCTGGAGGAAGGTGAGGAGATTTAAGCCTATTATTTTGCATAATTCACTCTCTTACTTATGATTTAAAATGTAGAATTCATTGTTTTGACTTGAAATCTTAGAAGTTTTTTTAGAATTCTAAGCCTGGTAACAACTTAAAATTAAATTGTGATAAGAGGTTCTAGCTACCCTGAAAATTTCCTCAAGGATAAGGGGAGAGGGGAAAATACTCTATTCTTTACTCTTCATAAAAATCAACTTAATGTTGTTTAGTTACTTATAGATGTTCTCGATAGAACACCTTATAAATATTCCATACATCTATTTTAGATTATAAACAGGATACATTTTAGATGCTAAAAACTAAAAATTCTGAGCTAAATATTAGTTATGAAGAATTTCAAGATATAAATGGCATTCGATTCACTCCTCGAGAGTTTGACATTATTTCTTTTATTCTTAATGGTAGAACCGCTAAAAAAATATCTTCTTTATTATCACTTTCACCAAAAACTGTTGAAAACTACACGCGCAATATCATGGGGAAGGTAGGATGCAGTTCTCAAGAAGGGATTAGAGATTTTATTGAAAAATCTGGCCTATATACACTGTTTAGACGCCATTATGAAGATTTAATAATATCATATGAATTTGATAAAATTATTCCTACAATTATAACTTTCTTAGAAAGAGATAAAATTAGTTTCCGTATTATTCATGATGAGAGTCATTTCAATAAAAGACCTATAATACAAAAGATCGAAATATTTATAAAATCTTTGAGCGTTAATGTTACGCGTTGTTCACTTCAAGAATCATTTAACACAACAAACATCACTCAAAAGAATCGATCATTGCATGAAATCTTTCTTTATTGTACTCCACAAGAAAATATAGTTTCTGTTGCTCAAAATCTTACATCAATGCGTTTTAATTCTAGAGTTATTTTTCTTTTATTAGATAAAGAGAATTCCTCATTAATCTCTAATTCTATTAAAAATATTGAATACGTAGATTTCAGCCATTCTCATAATTTCTATGTATCTATTTTTGAGTTGTTAAAAATGATATTTCCCTCTCTAAAATTACCAGGAAGAAGTTTCGAATTTATGAAAAGTGATGGCAATAATTTTAATGATTCAGGGAACTTGGTTCCTACAAATCTTACCGCAAAAAATAGTTGGGGGCTAAAATTTTATATACGAGAATCAATGGATTTAATTCTCGGATTCATCAATCAAAGCAAAAAGTTATTTTTTTTAGGATGTGTCCTTAGTATAGGACTTGGAAGTTTTTATCTCGGTCAAAATTCACAAACAATAAACCCAGAAAAATTAAATGATTATGGTCTAACAAATATAAAATGGCTTTTGAACAGGAGCGATGATGAGCAAGTGAGCTTATATAATAAAGCAACGACAGAAATTGTAATTCTTTTAGGTAATACCGGTTATCGGTTTAGTGTTAATCCAATTATTTGGAATACACTGACTGAAAAAGCCAAACAAGGGATTAAGGTTAAAATACTTGTAGCTGACCCTGAAAAAATTAACTCAAATTTTATAAGAAATGATTATAAAAAACATCCTAATACTTATGGTGAAATAAGAGAAGGCATACTTAAGTTATTAAAAAAAATTATTGCTTTAAATAGAGAAGAGATGAATAAAAAAACTGCAGGTAAAATCACAAAGTTCAGACCTATAGAAGTAGCTTTATTGCCTGCATTGTCACTTTTTGCTTCTGATTTAATTGATGGTGATATTGAACAAAATCATTTTGATGATAGAAATGGTGAACTTACTTTTATACCAAAAATCGAACATAATTTAAGTAATACTATGCTTCTTTTTAGTTTTAGAAATATAGGAGAAATGTTAACTAACAAACAGGATAAAAGCATACAAAAATCTCCATACTACATTTTTAGAGAGCATATAAGAGATCAATGGAATAATTGTAAGAGAACCCATCAAGAGCTAGCCAACATTATTGATCGGGAAAGATAGAATTATTATTTACATCGAGCCTGTATTTAGTGATTCAAGCTTTTGTTGGATTCTATTAGTATGTGGGGAAGTTGCTCCGAAATGAGTTTCTGCTGTTTTTAAAGCTTCTTTGAAGTAGTTAATAGATTTTTTTAGTTGGCTTTGTTGATTTTCTTTCTTTACTTCAGACAAAGCTTTTTCTTCAAATAATTGGCCTAGGATTTCTAGACAAGAATAGCTTTCAGGATGAGTATTTTTTTCAAAAATTTTTAATGCTTTTAAAAGATATTGTGAGGCTAAGTCATATTTTTTCATAGATGAATAGACTTGTCCTAATTCTTTTAAGTTTGCGGCAGTTTGAATATCTTCTTCACCATAATTTTTAGAATAGATACAGTAAGTTTGTTCTAAAATTATCCTTGCTTTTTCATAATTTTCTAATTTCATATGTAAGATAGCAAGTTGTCTTAAAGGCCATGCTACATACATATAGTTATCGTGAAAATGTTCCTTATAATTAGCAGAAACCAAGGAAAATAAATTTTTAGTTTTAGGAGCTGATTCATTATTAATAATTGAGGTTATCCAAGAAGTTCCAACTTTATCAGGAAGAAGAGTTGCATAAATCTTGAGACATTCTTCTAATATAAGTTGTGCTTTTTTATAGTTTTCGTTTTTGATATAAACTGCACTTAAATGTTCTAGGCACCATGCAATTTCAAAATGTTCAGGAATACGTTCTTTCCGAAGAATTTCGAGACTTTTATGAAGTTTTTTCTCTGCTTCTTCATAATATCCCAATTCTCTATCAACGACACCTAATTGACCGTAGACCCAAGCTTTATATTTTTTATTATCAGGAAAATGTTTTTTATAGATAGTAGTGCCATTTTCAAATAACTTTTTTGCGGCTTCATAATTTCCCAGATATCTTTCGATAATTCCGAGATAAACTAAAAAATAGGCATGCTGAAGTGCGTCTTTAGGAGAGTATTTTTTGTAACTTTCAATACTTTCGTTTAGAAGTAGTTTTGCTTTTTTATAATCTCCGAGATCTCTAAAAACATTGCCTAAAAAACCTTTGAATAAGGCGACATGTAAGTGAGTTTCTTCATTTAAATCTGTTAATTTTGAAATGCTATCTGTAAAAAGAGACTTTGCTTTTATATTATTTCCATAAAAATAATGAATAATACCTAATCTACCTTTTATAATGCTTTCAATTTGTGGCGTTAATAAATACGCGTGTTTTAGAAACATCTCACAATGATTAATAAGAGGTTGCATCTTATGAAGATCCTCATCCCGTATTACAATATCAAGATAGGCTTCAATATTTTCTGCAATAAATTTAAGAGGTTCTATATTATTTTGTAAGCAAAAAACGTCTGTAAAATAGGGAACTATTAAATGTTGCATACTTCGATGAACTGAAATACTCACGTTTGAGTTTGTATCCGACGCATAGTTAATAATAAAAGAATATTTCTTTAAATGATGAATAAAATTATTAACAACTACCTCATTTTTAAAATTTTTTAATAAATCTAAGGGAATATTTTGAGAGTTAAGCAAGCCTAACATTAATAAAAGATCTTTAAAGTCTTTATGCGCATCAATAATATTTTTTAAAGAGAGAATAATAATATTATATCTTGTTTTATTATAATTGCTAATGTCATTTAATAAGTGTTCTTGAGCGTTTGAAAATTCTTTGTTGTATTTTTGTATATGATGTAAATAACTTTTATAAGAGATTCTCGTTGCTTTTATATAATACGCCGCAAGAGAGATGTCTAAGGGGAAAGAGGGGATATTTTCTAAAAGGAATTTAATTTCTTTAAGCTGAGAAGAGATATCAAAACTTTGGTTAGTATCATTTAATATTTTTGTAAAAAGAGAAAGTTTTTCTGTTTGATCTAATTCACCTACATGCAAAATTTCGTTAATTTGGTTATTATTTTCAATATTAGTATTTTGAGTTGTAAGGATGACTTTCCCATTTCCCCAAGAGGCTGCATCGTGGGGAATATGATTTTTAATATTTTTCAAATTTTCAATGTTATCGTAAATCAATAACCATTGGGGGATATTTTTTAATTGTTCTTTCACAAATTGTAATACTTTTTGGTCTTTTTCTAAAGGATTAGAAATTTCAAAAATTTTGTTTAAAATTTGTTGAGACTTTTCTGTTTTCGCTAAAATTACAGCAAGTTTTTCGAAAGAAACATTGAGAGCTTCTTTTGATTCAGCATTGATTTCCCAGATGGAACCTTGATGTTTTCGACTATATTGCCTGGCAAGAGTGGTTTTCCCGGAACCCCCTGGTCCTATGAGAGCAATTACTTGAATACCTTTTGTTTGGTTAAGTTTATTCTCAATCTCATCAATAAGTTTAGGACGGTCAAGGAAAGCAGATTCTTTTGGGAGAATGAGATCTGAGCGAAAGGCGTAGTTTTGAAAACTCTTATTTTTAAAATGAACAAATGAAAATCCGCTAATAATAAGAAGGGCAGCAACACATATTACTCTGAAAGGTAGAGCGTTTTTTTGATAGAACAGCAAGAAGGTTGAAGGTTTTTTATTTAAAGGGCGCGGTTTAGTAGTTTCTATATAAATATTTTTAATCTTGCTTTGAAAGTCTTTGATAGTATCTTCGAAATTTAAGTTTGGATCTATCTTTTTTAATATCGTCAAGACACAAGTATAATAATTTTCTTGCTTATTAAGATCTATAAAATCAAATTTCTCTGCCCTATTTCCAAACAGATTTTTATCGTTCGATGTGAGCACAATAAGTCTGGTTGCTATTTTTGGAAGCTCATTGACGTTTTCAGGATTTATTAAGAGTGTGACGTCTTCTCTATTCTTACAAGAATTCTCGACAACTTTAATACCGAATAGAATTAGATGCATTTTAAGGGATGAGTTAAATGAGAGAAGGCTTTTATCTTGTCCTATTATATTACATGAAAGAGCTTTTAATTTTAACTTTGAGAGATCTTTTAGAGTTTTTTCAAAAAGTAAATTAATGTGTAGAAGAGAATAGTATTTTCTTAAATAAGAAACCTTATCCGACTTTTCTATAAAATCAATAATACCATCACGCGTATTACACTCTACTTTCTGCATGATATTTTGAATATGGCGTTCAATCGTCCTTGTTGTTACAGCCTTATCGCCAGAGGAGAGGAGGGAAGCGATTTTACTTGTTCCTCGGGCATGTAAGAGGCATGAGATTACATCGATTTCTCTTTGAGTAAAATATATTTTTCCGATTTTAGAGAGATAAAGATTATATAACTCTAAAGGCAGAGGTTCAGAAATATTTTGCATGAATACGCGCTCATTTTCTTAAAAAATTAAAGAAACATCACGGTATCGGGATTAATATTTTATGTAAAGAGTTTTTATTATTGGATAAAATCTACGTAGAAGGCGGCTATTTCTTCTCTAATCATATCTGATTACTTATTGTAAATATTATATAATTTTTTATCTACGTAATTATTTATCTTCTCTACTGATATTCTACGTATGTTCAGGATCCCTCAAATATACAATCATGAAGACACGAACTCTACGAGTCATTTCTCTTCTCATCGTAGAGTTTAAATTTAAGAAATTAAACCAGAGGAGAGAAGAATAATAGAGGATAGTTATGACTAGTAAATTATATTTGGCTACTGTTTTATGTTTATTCAACTTATCTGCATATGCTTCTGAAAATATGCGAGAAGAAGAACCATATTCGACAAGAGCTGCAGCCTGTATTCGAGATGGGTCAACTGCAACTTTAGATGCAGCAGATAGATGTATTGTAACGATGGGGCCAGCTTTAGAACTAGCCGTTAAAATTTCTGAATTCGTGTCGAGATTTCAATCTTCATCTCAAAATAGATAATAATAAAAAGGTATCTCATTAATTTAATGAAGATACCATTTTTAATTTTTTAGGAGAAAATAAAATGGTCAGATTTTTCTATGGATTGATCATCGTTGTATTTCTAATTCCTTCAAGTTTATTAGCGAGTACGGAATTAATTAAAGAAGAAAATAATATTAGAGCTAATTCTTCAAGAAGAGATCTAGGAAAATGTTTTGAAGTTGATTCCAAATATTTTGCTCTTTTTTTATCTAAATTTGGATTAAATATAGATAAGAAATTTTTGGAGATAGGAAAAGATGATAAAGTTTCTGGAAATGCAAATTTAAAAGAGAGAATCATATTAAATACAGATGATTTCATAAGAGTTGTAGTCACTTTGCCAAATAAAAATAGATGGTTAATAAATATTAATAGGCAGATAATTCATTCTCTTTTGAATCCAGATTTAAGAGATTTTTCTTATCAATTGAGGATAGCGGATAGTAACTCTGTCTTATATGCAGCCTCACGATTGGCATCAGAAAATTTAGAATCAAATAAACATAGAACTTTAATAGAAGAAGTTTCTGTCTCAACGGTTAAGTCCTTTAAAACTCATTATAGTGGTATAGAAATTAATGAGGGGACGGCTGTTGTTTCACTTCGAGAAGCTGAATGGAAAGGTATACCTTTAGCATTTCTTATTTTTGAAAAAATTAATTCTATAGAAGATGTTCTAGAATTTAATTGCTATACATTCCGTCCTCAATCCATACCTTTATCAACTCAAGAATATATTGAACCATTTTTTTCTTCCTCTTATTCCAAAGGAAAAGGAAATATTATGTCTATTTCCGAGAAACAAGTACCGTCTGAATGGGGAAATGTAACTCAAACTGGTGTAGATTGGAAATTAGATTCTTTTTATGTAGATAACGCCCTTTCTTGTATTAGAAGAATGCAAGATAAAGACTTGTCTTTCGTATTTGAGTCTGAATATGAAGATGGAAAACTTAAACTTCCCTCAAAACATTACACATCAGCAAGTTTTGCAGTTTATATCTTACGAGAATACTGTTACATAACTGGATTTGATCGGGAGCCCTTTAAATCAGATTTATCGGTGAATTCCCTCATGAAAATCGCTCAAAATGTCTCTCCTAATTCATACCAAAAGCCTTGCGAAAATGAAATAGGATCATTAATCAAATTGCTCTATCATTGGATTCGTTAATTAAAATGTTTAAAAAAGGAAAGTAAAATGTTTAAAATGAAGAAATATGCATTACTCATTATAGGATCATTATCATGGTTTCACTCTGTCCAATCATCTCAAAATTGTTCTTTATATGAAGGAGATTTAGAGACATCAAAAACTAAATCTCTTATCAGTGGTGTTACTTTAGATGAATTACACTCAGGTTCAGGTAAAGCTGCACTTACACTAGGATACAAAGAAATTGGAGGCGGTATTAAACATGCTTATCTTGTTTTTGAGACACCTATAGAGAAAGGAAAAAAAGGAGAAATAAAAATAATTGAGATTCAAGGAGTCCATTTTGGTGGTGATGGCGACGGTTATTATGAACCTGATTCAGTTTATGGGGCTGTTTGTGGTGGTGGAAAAGGATTAATTTATGAAGAAAATGATGAAAATGTAATTAAGAAATTTCTACGAGCAAAAAAAACAAAAATTAAAGCAACTATAAGTAGTAATGGCATCAAACGTATAAGTGAGGAAGAAATAATGCTTCAAGAAGCAGCTTACACAAAATATAAAAGTTTTATTGTCAGTGCAGCAGGAGCTCAGAAAGCTTTAGCTTCTATTGGGGAAGACAAAATAAAGGGCACATATTTTTCTTTAAAAGGGTGGGGATTAACAGATAAGGATAGGACATATAATTGTACAAGTTATGTAGCAACCTTATTAAAAAGAGCAGGAGTTGAACTTCCTATTGGCGATTCTACTTTTTTAGTAAAAGATGATATTTATCTAGCAAATAAAATTAGTCAATTTGAATTAAAAACTGAAGCAGAAAGGAATGGAATTGCAGTCATAGATCCGCCTTCTGCCGAAGAATTGTTAAAAACACATGGTATTAATTAATCGTTAAGAAATTAGACTTTAATTGCTCTCTTCTAAAAAAGAAGGGAGCAATTATTTTTGGATAATCATATATATCTTAGAAATTCAATTTAAATAAATTAATAGACATTAGACTGTTAAATATTCTTAATTTGTAGAAATGTTTATAATGTATATGTAAAGATCCCAAATTTAGTACCACGGTATCGTGTAGTTTTCCGTATTTTTTGTGAATAAATTATATTCAATAGGCGTCATATTTTTTAAAGACTGATGAGGTCTTTCTTTGTTGTATTGATTCATCCATTTTTCAGTAATTTCGCGGATTTCATCAAGATTTTTAAAGATATAAAAATCCAACACTTCTTCTCGATAAGTACGATTAAACCGTTCGATGTAAGAATTCTGAGTGGGCTTTCCAGGTTGAATAAATTCTAAAGTAACCCCATGCTTTTCAGCCCAATCAGCCAAAGCTAATGAGACCAGTTCAGGACCATTATCCAGACGTAGTCTTAATGGATATCCTCGTATCATGCCTATATTATCAAGTACTTGAATAACCCTCCTTGAAGGTAAGCTTAAGTCGATTTCTATACCAAGTACTTCTCTATTAAAATCATCAATAACATTGAATGTCCTAAAACGACGCCCGCACCCTAAAGCATCACTCATAAAATCAGCAGACCAAGTTTGATTGGGAGAAAATGAGATCGTTAAAGAATGCCGTTCTCTTAAAGTAATTCTTCTTTTCTCTTTCCTGCAAATGTTAAGACCCAACATACAAGGCGTTCTTAACATCCTCATCTTTTTTATCTGCCGGCTGATAACGATAAACTGAACGACTCAACTTAAGAGAATGACAACTCCGTCGATAACTGAGTCCATGCTCTGATAGGGTCAAACCCTAAGATCAACCATTCACTTTGGAAGGTCTCTTGGCTTTGAGATCTGTACAACGGCTCCCTATAGCCCCGAGAGCAATGGCATGGCAGAAGCCTTTGTCAAAACCTTCAAGAGAGATTACGTGTATATCGCTGATTTAAGATCGGCTCAAAGAGTTCTTGAGCAGCTGCCAAAATGGTTTGAAGATTATAATAATAATGCCCCTCATAAAGGGCTAAAAATGCTCTCTCCAAGAGAGTATTACAGATCTTCTCAAGGAGATCTTAAACAAGTAAGGTGTAACTTAATGAGCTAACAGATCTGTCCGCTCATAATGGGGAGCACTACAAGTAGCGGCTAGGCACTGGACATATTTCTAAGAATAAATTTGGGTAATAAATTTTAAGTATGAACTTAAAATGATGAAAGGATTTATAGGATGGTTAATGAGAAATCGCTTACTCCTTAGCGTACGTTTTCGTTCCAGTGGGCTTCAGACCCCTCAGAGAGAAGAATAGCCTTTAAAATCATATGGGATAGCTATTTTCTGGTGAAAGTGGCTATCCCTTTCTTTTCATTGTGATCCTAAATTTCTTTGATACATTCAAACACTTGAGGGAACACAACATCTCTAAATAGCTAAAATACGACATTACTATCTGGGGCTAACATTTTTAAGTCGTATAATTAAAATTATGAAAAAAGGGTACAAAAACAGCACAGTGGTTTATATCAATTTTGAATTTAGTGATTTAAGTTTTTCTTGTATTCTAGTTTTATGAGGAGAATTTTTTGGTAAGTGAGATTTTACTATTTCTAGAGCTTGCCTTAAATATTCCATAGCTTGTGCTTTATATTTTTGAGATTGCTGCACATCTTTTTTATTCAATGATTGCAAAGAATTTTGAAAATATAATTCTGCTAAAATTTCCAAGGTAATATAAGCACTAGGATGGCTGTATTTCATAAATATTTTTAAAGCCTCATTTAGAAGATTTTCAGCTTCTTTGTAATTTCCCGCTAACAGACAAGTATTTCCTAAGCTGTTTATAACTCTGGCGTATTCAATATGGTTTCTACCAAAAAGTTTCTCATAGAATTTAGAGCTTTTTTCAAGTAGATGCCTGGAATTTTTATAGTCCTTTAGAGCACTATATACACTACCCAGTCGTAGTGAGTTCCAAGCAATAACCAAGCTACCATTTGCAAAATTTTCTTGATGTATTTTAAAAGCTTTTTCATAAAGAATTTTTGCTTCCTTATAATGACCTAAACTTTCTTTGAGGTTTCCCAAATGTATATAAGACCAAGCAGTTCTCGTATTATTATCTCCATATGATTGCTCATGAATCTTTAAAGCTTCTTTAAGAGCTTCATAAGATTTTTCATAGTAGCCAAGATTCCTGTATGTACTTCCTAAATAAACTAGTGTCCATCCTATATCAGCATGATTTGTAGAGTAGAATTGCTTATAGTTTGACAGGCTATATTCAAGTAAATTCATCGCCTTTTCATACTCACCAAGCTCTTCATATATAGCGGCTAAATAGACACTAGCCCAAGCAGTGTTAAGATGGTCATTTCCATATAACTTCTTATGTATCACTATAGCATTTTCGAGAAGATTTCTTGCTTTATGGTAAGAACCCAAACTTCTAAAAGCATTGGCTAAATGGACCAAATTCCAAGCAGCTTCAGAGGAATCTGGACAATATTTCTCGTAAATTAAATATCCCCTATGGAGTGAATCTCTGGCTTTTTCATACTGTCCTGAATATCTATGAACAATTCCTAAATATGTCAGATTGCGAGCAAGGGCTTTATAGTTGCTAGGCAGGTATTTTAAATAAATTGTATAACTTTTCTCAAGAAGACCTTCAGCTTTTTTATAATTTCCGAGTTCCCTATACACAATTCCCAAACAAGATGAAATTTGAGCAATCCTATTATAGTCTGTTTTAAAATATAGTGGGGTATTACTAGATATTCTTTCGAGCATGTCTTTTGCTTTTACATATTCACCTAGATGATAATAAACATGTCCTAACTGTAAGCTAATTACGCCTTCGAGGGAGGCTGATAACATGTTTTTATGTCTTAAAAAGGACTCATAATGTCCAACTGAATGCCTCATTTGTAGAAAATCTTCTTTATCTATTATTGCATTTAAATAGGTTTCTAGAGTGTTAACAATAGATTGAAGTAATTGATTAGCTTTCTCTAACTTTAATGCTTTTATTAAATAAGCGAAAATTATTTCTTGGGTACTGCGGTGAATCGAAAAACTTGAAGTTGAGTGTGAGGAATTTATTTCAGAAGTTATAAGTGAGTGCTTTTTGAGGTGATAAAAGAAGTTATCGACTATAATACTACCTTTATACGCGTTTAATAAATCTCGCGGGATATCTTGAGAATCTAATAGGCTTATGAAGAATAAAATGTCTGCAAAATCTTTGTGCGTTTCAATCAGCTTTTTAACAGACATGCTTATAATTTCATAGCGTGTCTTACTATATTTACTTGCATTTTTAAGTATGTCTTTTTGAAGATCGGCAAACTCCTGCTGATGTTGTTTTAAGTTTTGAACATATTGATTATATGAGATATTCGTTGCTTTGATATAATAAGCCGCAACTGAGGTATCGAGAGGGAAAGGAGGAATATGGGTTAAAAAAGCTCTTATCTGCTCTTTTCGTTTGTTATTAACATCTAGCTCCATAATACTAAGAAATAGTTTTTCTTTTTCTCCAGTCTCTAATTCATTGATACGCATAGTATGATTTATCGAATTATTATTCTGTATGTTTTCGTCTCTTGTTGTTACGATTACTTTTCCTACTCCCCACATGCGAGTGTCATAAGGAAAATAGCTTTGAATATCAGAAAATGTTTCAACATTATCAAAAATAAGTAACCATCCTGTATTTTCTTTTAAATGGCTCTTGAGGAATGAGAAGAGGATTTGTTCTCTTTCTTGAGAATCTTTAATTTCTTGAAGATTCTTTATAGTTTTCTTTTCATTTTCTGTTATGGCAAGGGATAATGCTAAATTCTCGAAAGAAATTATGAGACTCTCATGAGTTTCAGCATTGATTTCCCAAGTCACAGGATGAGAGTAAGTATTTGCATAAGATCTTGCTAATGTGGTTTTACCTGCGCCCCCACAACCAACAAGAGCAATAGTCTTTATTCCGTGATTTTCTTTTAATTTTTGATGGATTTCTTCTTTTAATTTTGAACGTTCTAGGAGCACATCTTTTGTTGGTAATGCGAGTTCAGAATGTATAAGAGGAGTTAATTTTAATTTATCTCTATAGATTTTATAACCAATCAACCCTATTAATAATACAGTAATAAAAAAAATACTTAGATAAAAGAAATAAGACTTTTTGTATTTTAGCTTAGGTTCTTTTTTTGGATTATTATAGTTAAGGGGATTATTTAGGGAATGAAATTTTTTGTTAAGAACCTGTATATAGGGTTCTATATCTATTTCAGAATGCAATTCCTTAAGTAGTTTAAGAAAAGCTATAGGATAAAATCCATTAGAACTATTTTCTTCTGAGATAATTTGAAATTGAGTCATCTCATTTTTGAATTCAATTATGATCAATTGTTCTAAAAGCTTTTTGTCGAAAGAAGATTCAGAGAGTGTTCTTATTTCTTCTGAGGATAAAATTAAGATTTTAGGGTCAGAGATTTGTTTTGATATTTGAGATGATAAATTTCTTAAATTGGCCTTTTTAAAAACTGATTTGAATCCTGAAAACTCAAGATGCTTTTTTAACGTTTCCTTAAACGAAGATATTATTATATTTTCAAAGAAAATTATACAAGTTAGGTTTTTATTTTTTACTTCTGATTGAATTTGATTCAAATATTTTTTGAACTGAGACTCAAAAGATAAAAATTCATAATGCTGTCTAAAATATTTGAAAATACCTGCATCTTCTACAAAGTTGATAATTCCATCACGGGAGTTACATCCAATTTTCAGCATAATATTACGAGAATAATTTTCTGTTGTTTTAGGTGAAATAGAAAGAAGGGAAGCGATAGTTTTAAAAGGCCTTCCCTGAAGGAGACAAGCTATAACATCTGTTTCGCGAGTAGAGAAATTGATCCCATTAATATCTCCTTTTAACTGGCAACTAAAATTGAAGGGATAAATAATAATTTTATTAACCATGCATAATATTTAAACTCTAGTATTTCAAACAATGTTAGCATTATAAATTAACTATCCTCGTTTCACAAGATTGGGGGATTATCACCTATTTTACAATTTAAGGGGATAAGACCTCATAGTTATAAAGCTGTTTTCTTGCCTTAATGACCATCAGTTTTAAGAATATTTTGTTCGTTCATTTGAAAAAAAATATTTTTGAAATTTAATTTTAACAAAAGGAGAAAACTAAATGAGAAAAATATTTTATTTAAGTACCGTTATTTTGTTCGCATGTTTATCTGCGCACGCTTCGCAAAATATAAAAGAAGAAGAACCTTATTCAGCAAAAGCAGCAACTTGTATCCGAAATGTATCTTCAGCAACTCTAGAAGCAACAGACAAATGCATTGATACAACAGGTAAATGCATAAAAACTATGGGTCCAGCTTTAGAATTCGCTAGTAAATTTGCTGATTTTATAGCGCGATTCAAAACCAAATAAATGTTTGTTTATATTTAAATTTTATAGGAGAAAAAAATGGCCAAAATGAAAATTTATTTCATATATATCATAACCATATTATGTGTATTTCAATCTAGTTATTCTTCAATAACTTATGAAAATGTAGAAGGAGATCGAGAGCTAGCAAAAAACAGATCACTTATAAGTGATGTAGATCTAGAGGTATTGCATTCTACCCCACCAAAAGCAGCAATTACAGTTGGTTATAAAGATCTAGGAGGGGGAGTTAAGCATGCTTATCTTGTCTTTGAAACTCCTATAATCGAAAATGGAGAACCTAAGATCCATTTACAAGGCGTACATCTTGGAAGAGGAAGCGGTTATTATGCTCCTGATTCTTTGAGTGGAATTATTTATGGAGGTGGTACTGGAAAAATCATATGCGAAACAGCTGAAGATGTATTGATGAAGTTTGTTCGAGCAAAAGAAATAACAACTAAAATTAAAGAAGATGATGATGGCGTTGATAGAATTTTAGGATCAGAAATAAAAATTTTAGATGCCAGTTATACAAAATATAAGAGTTTTATAGTAAGTTTAGATAATACCAAAAAAGCATTACAAACTATGAAAGATGATATAAACGGTGGCATATATTTTTCTTTAAAAGGGTGGGGATATTCTAATAAAGAAAAAACTCATAACTGTACAAGTTACGTCATTAGATTATTAAAAAAGTCTGGGGTAGAAATTATGTCTCCGGGACGTACAGATTATAAAATAGATCATAATTATTTGGCACGTAGAATTAAACGATACGAAAAAAAATCACAAGCAGCAAGAAAGGGAGTTGAAGTTATAACTCCACATTCTGCTCAAGCTCTATTAACAAGATATGGTATTAATTAATAGTAAAAACCCTAAATTGAAAACCAATTGCTCCCATCCAAGTACAAATAGGGAGCAATTGACTTTTAAAATTTTAACACATCTATGATCTTTTAAGCTTTATCTTAATGGTTTACCAAAAACTATAGAATCTACAGTTAAATGTTTTTAAATTTAATTAATGAAATTTCATACTCGGAAAAATCTGTTCTAAATACCGAATTGCTTGCACTTTGAATTGCCAATATTGTTGCTTATTTTTTTCTTTCAGATATTTTTCATTCAATATTTTAAGCGCTCTAAATGTGTCTGAGTGATGATTATGCCGTAATATATATGAGGCTTTGTTCATGTAATTTTTACTAATCTCAAAATCATTTTCTATGAGATAAACTTCTCCTAAATCACAAAAAACTTGCGCTAGCCAAGGATGATTTTTACCACAGGCATTTTCATAGATCATTTGACTTTTATGAAAAAGTTGTTTTGCATAATCATAATTCCCTTTTAGTTGATAAGTCTTCCCTAACATTCTTAGAATTCTGGCAATATCAGGATGATTAGATGGGAGATTTTTTTCATATATTGCACGGCTTCTCTCTAAAAAATGATGTGCTCTTTCATAGTTTCCTATTTCTCTGTAAAGGTCTCCTAAATGCATTGCCACCCAAGCGAATCTTATAGGATTTTCAGAGGAAAATTCCTCATAAATAGAAAGGCTCTCTTGTAGTGATTTTATTGATTTCTTATAGTCACAATTATCTCTATATGTATTTCCTAAGTGAGCTAAAACCCATGCTTTATATGTATGATTTTGTGAAAATTGTTCTTGATGTATTTTAAGACCTTGCATAAGTTTCTTTTTAGCTTCTTCATAATTTTCCATTTTTCTATAAAGATCCCCTAAATAAACTAAGACCCATGCTTTGCCTGCAGGTTCTTGTGGAAATATAATGGCATATTCATCCAAGCTTTTTTGAAAAGAGGATTGAGCTTGATTATAATTTCCAAGTTCTCCTTCAATAATTCCTAAAAGAGCTAAAGCATGAACATAACCCCTATGGTTTTTTTCATAAAATAAGAGGCTTTCTTTTATAAAGATGAGTGCTTTTTTATATCTTCCTAAATTTCTATATGTATTCCCTAAACATAATAGAGTATGGGCTTTTTCTAAAGGATCCATTTCTGGATAATAATGAAGGCTTTTTTCAAGAAGGGTTTTTGCTTTTTCATAATCTCCTAAATTACGATAAGTATCTCCTAAATAAGATATAATTTGAATAATATTTAATTTATCTTCATTTTTCTGCTTGTTTAACTGATCGTACTGTTTTTTTGCATTTTCAAGATAAAATTTTGCTTTTTTATGATTATCCTGATAGTAGGCGATGATTCCTACTTTTCCATATAATTTGCCTTTCATAGAAACAGTTAATAGCGTATGGCTCAATAATTTTAAGCAATGATTTTCTAAAAATGGTAATTTTAAAAAATCTTCTTTTTCTATTATTTTCATTATGTATTTTTCTATAACATCAATTATTTTTTCTATAAAAGCAGTTTTTTGTTTCAAAGTTAACACTTTGATGAGATGTTTTAATATAATTTCTTGAGTGCTTCGATGTAAAGAAAACGTGTCAGTATTTTCTATATTAAGGATAAGAGAGTATTTTTTGAGATTATAAATAAATTTATCGGTTGTATCCTTATTCTTAAAATTATCTATTAAATTTCTGGGAATATTTTGCGAATCTATAAGACTAATCAATAATAAAAGTTCAGAAAAGTTCTTATCTGTCTCTATTAATTTTTCGACAGACATACTTATAATTTCATAACGCGTCTTATTGTATTTATTTGCATTTTCTAGAATGTCTTTTTGAAGATTTGAAAACTCTGGAGTATATAATTTTAAATTCTCATGATATTGCTCATAAGAAATGTTGGTTGCCTTAAGATAATAAGCCGCAATTGAGATATCTAAAGGAAGAGAAGGAATATGTGTTAAAAAAGCTTTTATCGAATCTTTTTCTTTGTCGTTTTCATTTATTTCCATAATACTAGAAAAAAGTTGTTCTTTTTCTATAGATGTTAGTTCATCAATATATATAACATGATTTATTAAATTATTATTTTGGATATTTTCATCTCTTGTTGTAACGATAATTTTTCCTTCTCCCCATATACGAGAGTCACAAGGAAAATAATTTTGAATGTCAGAAAATGTATCGACATTATCAAAAATTAAGAGCCAGTCTGGATATTTTTTTAAATGAATTTTTATAAATGAGAAGAGAATTTTCTCTCTTTCATTTGTATCTTTAATTTCTTGAAGATTTTTTATAATTCTCTTTTCATTTTCTGTTCGAGAAAGAGCAAGAGCCAAACTTTCAAAAGAAGCGATGAAACTATTGCGGGTTTCTGCATTAATTTCCCAGATAATTTGGTATGATTGACTTTGAGCATATTGGCAAGCGAGAGTCGTTTTTCCGGCTCCACCTTGTCCAACTAAAGCTAAAGTTTTAATCTCTTTTTGCATGCTTAGCTTTTCTTCAATTTTTTTAACTAATCCAGAACGACTAAGTAAAATAGAACTGGAAGGAATAGAAAATTCTGATTGAATTGATATTTTTTCATTTGGTTTTAGTGCAAAAAATAAAAATAGACTGATACTTAAACTTACAGTTGTAGATAACCAATTAATGGTTAGTTGTTGAAATTTTTTAAGAAAGAAAAAATTAGAGTGTTTTTGAGGATTCTTTTCGTAGAATACTGCCTTGCTTGTTCATTAAAATTTTCAGTACAATAATTTATAAATTCTTTTTCAAATAAAGCTATTTTTTGAGAAAATTTATCAGTAAGAACCATTTTTTTTAAGATTGCAATGATACAAAAATAATAATTTGAAAAATTTATTATATGTTGTAATTCCAAAGATTCTTGAGCAAACAGTGAATTTTCATTTTCTTCCTGCAAAAAGAATATATTTTTAGGCACTTCTTTTTTATCCCCTAAAAAGGATTTAGATTGAAGCTCCGACATAATGAATAGAGAAAAAACTTCTTGAGGAATCTTTGAATTCGAAAAAGAAGAAAAATTTTTATATTGCTCAGTTTCATTATTTGTTTTGATTGAGACTTCAAACCCAATTATCTCCAAGTGTTTTTTTAAAAGTTCAATTTTGTGTTTTTCTGCGTCCCAGGATAAAATTATACAAGAAGGCAGGGGTTTTTTTATTAACTTTGAGAGTTCACTTAATTTTTTCTCAAACCATATTTGAAAAGATAAAATAGTATAATAATTTGAAAGATAAGAAAATTGGTGAGATTTTCGCATAAATTCGCAAATATCTTTGCGTGTTTTAGCATTAATTCTCTTTCCAATATTATAAAGATAATTATCAATTGTCCTTGGCATAATCGCTAAAAAAGAAGCTATTTCTTTGGAACTTTTTTCGGTCAGAAGGCAAACAATAATATCGATTTCTCGTTGGGAAAAATTTATTCCCTCAATTGTACTCAAAAAAGTCACATAAAAATTATTTGTAAGACCAATTTTATCGAATTGCATAACTAAAAAGTTTCTCATCAAAATTGTTTATAAAATAAAGGAGTTTACTTTATCTTTTGCAAAATTAAGTGTAAATCGAAAATCACTTCCTTTTACTCAAGTAAAATTAAACCCTACTCTAGTAATTTCATTTTTTGAAAAATGCTTTTGTTTCCTTCATTTTTGAATTGTTGGTCAGCAGTTTTAATCTTGTTAATGCTGGAAACCAATTAAACTTAATACAAGGAGAAAAATTATGTTTCGAAAAAACTATCTATATCTATCTGTTGTGATCTTATTTTTTTCAAGTCCCTCTTTTTCAACTGAATTTATTGTTCCTGAGGATTTAAAAACTTTCAACTCTAGCACTTATAATGCTCTTCCATTGTCAGTAGAGGCTGATTACCTTCTTAAGCAAAATGGTAATATAACTAAATTATTGGATGAAAGTTTAGCAATTGCCAATAAATATGGGATAGAAGAATATTTTGGCTTTAGACTTGCCCATCGTCATCATGATTTAAGTGAGAATGAAGTGATGGTGGAGCAATTTGAAAACTTATCTACTGGTCCTGCTCTTATTACTTCAGTAAAGAAAGAAACAAGTACAGAAGAGAGAACACCAGCCAGTTGGTTGTATACAAGCTCAGGTCTCAAGGTATTTGAATATTCTACAGATCCTCAAGTAAAAGAACTCTATAATAAACTTATGTTTAACACTTCTTTCTTTGAAGAAATCAGACAAGTATCCTTAAGATTACAGCTTGATCAAATTCTGGCGCCAGCGATTTTAGGACGCCAACATTTCCAACATTTCAACGCAGAACAACCACTTTATGAACAGATAAACGCTGGCATATATGCAAGCATTCTTATCAATAAACCTGTAGAAGAAATTGAAAAAGAAAAAATGATTGGAGGACTAATACAAACAAGCTGGGGACTTTCAAGCCATAAATTCCCTATTCTTTGTGTCACTCATTGTCGTTATTCCGATGCAGAATATAGATTTCATGAATACTATCATAACTAAATAACTAATCCCTTCCTGTTATTTAGCAACAGGAAGGGAATACAGTCTCCATTAATTTACAATCAAAGGGTATATAATTATGAAATTTTATAAACTTATTGCAACTAATTTTTTATTAACATCGGTTTGCTTCTCTACACTCAATGTTCCGAAATATGAGGATATATTTAACGAAGAGATATATGATCAATCTTCTCTCAAACTTCAAAGTAACCAAAGTATAGAAGAGGTTAAAAAAAACCATCTTTATGATTTGAAAGAACGAGCCGTTGATCGCTTTCTTGCAGAATATTTAAATAAAAAAACTGAAAGACTTTTAGATCTTTGTGAGACTGAAAAAGCACGTTTAGCACTAAATTCAGCAAAAACAATGTATAAAAAAATTTCTTCAGCAGCCTTAAATTTTATACCTGTTATTGGTTCATTCCTTGCAGATTGTGGTTTACTTGATATGGCCACTGTAGAAGCTCTTCCTCGTAATGTTTTAGGAATCTTAGAAAAGGAAATTACTGAGGCTATCAGACGTCAAGCATGATTTCCGATTGAGCGACACTCAAGATTGCCGGTTTAGTTAAGAAGTGTCGTGCATGTTTTATAGTCTCCCGGGTGATTAATTTTGAGTTGATTGTTTACGTCTGTAACTATCGTCAGTAATATTGATAAT
>JAFKGL010000029.1 GCA_017307065.1 Candidatus Paracaedimonas acanthamoebae | reverse complement strand
AATATTTATCGCCACTTCAAGTTAGAAGAAGGTCTTCTTACTGCCAAAGTAAAACTCTCGTATGTTAACAAGCATCCGTTAAAGAAGGGAAGAATCACAGCGAACCTTGTGGGGCAACCAGGGACTTTCTTGGCGTCTGGAACGAATAAAACCCAACATCAAGTCTCTCCAGGTCTTAGTCTTGATTATAAATCAAATTCAGGGTTCTTCATCTCAGCGGCGTATGATGCTCAATTGAGTTCAAAATATAACGCCCATGAAGTCTCTCTCAAAATAGGAACGAAGTTTTAAGAAGCAGAGGATGCATAGTTAGATCGATATTGGATTGTGTGTAAAATTGATAATAATCGAGCAGATTGGCATGGATTCGAGCGGTCGAAGCAACAAAGTTAAGAATGTTTAACCAAGCTAACACCCATATGCTTTCTTATATATCTCCCTATTTCGCAACGGTAAAACTTCTTCCTTCCAATGGAGATAAGCTGCCAGAGGATGACGTACCGGAATTTTTTGAACGTTTCCAGATGGGTCCTTTTAACATTACTACTTTAGGCGTGAAAAGAAATCTTTGTATGATGCATCCTGGATATCAGGATAAAATTGTTGATAGAATAAGTAAAGTACGGGTCCGTGAATATAACTCTATTGACGCCCTTGGCTTCTTTTCCAAAGCAGGTGAAGAATCTTTTATAGGGAACCCAATGGAGGAGAAGAGACTATTCTTGAGTTACCTAAAGATCAATATATGGCTGGAATGGACTTTTTGATAGCAAAAGGTATTCTTACCGGGATCAATTTTACCTTCTCGGATAATACACAAACAAAGTTTTTTGGCAACAGGAGGCAATGGCCTGGCAAACAATGCTATATTTTATGAGATAATTGGAGGGCAATTTAGCTGGGGCAATGGAGAAGTAGATCGCATTGTAGGAATAGTTCCTATGATCATCCATTTTAAATATAATACAATAGGCACTGTTGAAAAAAGTGATGGATTCTTCCAAAGTCGTCTGTAGAAAGTAGGGATTTATTGGATGAAAGGCTTTCAATGACACATGGCCCAAGCGCAAGTGTAACATTAGAAATTTTATTATCTCTTATTGAGGGGAGAGAATTGAAAAGTTCTCTTAATTTGTTAAATCCTGACACTTTCATAAGACTATTAATACAACTATGTAAAAAATTTTGCCCCAAGTAATTTACTTACTGATATTCCTGCTTTATTCTCTAAATCAATTAAGGCCCCTTTTATATGCATCAACTTTAATAACTTTAAAATATTGACCGTTTTTTCTTTCTCTTTCTCTTTAAACTTTAAATATTTATAGGCTAAAATAAGAAATGGTGTGGTTCCATTTGAATTTTGAATATTAACCCCAAGGGGATCAGCATTATAAAATGTCCACATATCATCAACATTTTCACCTTCTAGAGTTAAATCGGGGCCTTTCATGGCAATATGCATTGCTGTCCAACCAAGCTTAAGTCGTCTAAAGGTAGTTAACTCTGCTTGTGCCTTTTTTAATATCGTTTGAATGGTTTCACCCTTAGAATTCTTGGCTTCCAGATCTCCACCAGATTTTTGAAAAATAGATAAAACAGGTCTAATATCTGCAATTAATTCAGCCCTTTCTAAACACTTAAATGTGTGGAGAGCGAGCAGATGAAATGGAGAATTTTTATCTGAGTTTGGAATGTTAACAACCTGTTCCAGTAATTTATTTTGGCTGTAAGCATTAACAAGAATTTTTATAATACAGTGATCCGCTGTATCAATGGCTTCATGTAGAAAAGTTTTATTTTCCTCATATGTGCTACTTAAATCAGTTAGCGGTAATAAAACATCAATTGCCGCTTCATTTCGTTGCTTAATCGCATAGGCAAGTGGAGGAGCTCCTTTTATTGTTGTATCGTTAAGATTTGCTCCTAATTCTATAAGAGTATCTATAGGTTTCTTTTTTTCAAGAGCTTTAAACAGAAGTTTTGTTGCAGCATGAATGTCTTCAAATTTTTCAGAACAAAAACAAGCATTAATAGAAAAAAGAAAAAAACTGAATAATGAGAGTATAAAGTGTTTCATCAAATATTCCTTAAATATTGAATATATTATTAAGAAAAAAAATTAACGGGCGTAAGAGGTTAAAATGCTAGATTTAATTTTTTCGAACATCAAGAAAAAAATCTTTTGCTGACCTATAGAAAGAAAAAAGAAATTTCGACTTAAGAAGTGGAAATGATTGCCCCATAAAAAGGCTCTTAAGTAGCTTGCAAAATCATTATGTTTTTCCGTTGCGATTCTTAATGATTTAGCGATACTCTTCGGTTGAACGGCATCCCATAAGATTAACTCATTTATATTTTCTTCTTGTCGTTGATTGCGTTCTAATAGGGATGAAACCGCTTTAAGCTCTAAGATTTTATTACAATAAGCTTTCCAATAATCTGATTGTGTCGGTAAAGATTGTTTCAGAATATTTTCATCCAAAAGAGCTGAAAGATGGGCATTATATTGATAAAAATTCTTAACCGTTCTTGGTTCTTCTTCCATCGTTTCTACATTTACATCTGCACCATGCAAAAATAAAAACGTAAAAATACGCAAATCTCTGGAATAACTATTTTTAAAAGTATCAAACCAAGAAGTAAGCAACATAAGAGGCGTCTGCATTCTATTATTCTGAGCATTCACATCGCTCCCACAAGAAATTAAGACACGCACAATATCTTGAAAATTATGACGCGCTGCAATCAAAAGGGCTGTATCGCCAACTTTATTTAGGGGAACATCATATAACTTAAGAATTTCTTGATTGTATTGTTCCTGTGCACTTGGAATTATAAAATTTTTAATCCACTCATCAGACCACCTGCCTTCGGCAAGTTCACAGATATTTTGTTTTCTTTTATTTTTAATCCATAAGCTAGTCTGCAAGAAAGTTTGGGGATAAGACGAAGGAGGAGGGTAACTTACCATTCTCATCCCTAAAGTATTACCTTCATTGTCTCGAGTATAAATGTTCCTCTGGTATTCTATAAGAAGACGAAGCCTTTGCAGTTTATAAAAATCAAAATCCTTGTCTTCCCTGTTTTTTAAAAGTAGTGTTTGAACTTGTTCACATTTATTAGGCGGCAGGTCTTCAGCAAAAGTTAAAGCTGTATTTCCCCATAAATCTGATGCATTAATATTTATCACGGGTAAGGGGCGAGAAGCTTCAGCTATATTTTCTTCATAAGAAGAGGAAGAAGCCTCTTCAAGAGTTTTTTCAGAAGTTTTTCTTGTAACTTTTAAATATTGCCTCTCTGATGTGAGTAATTTTTCTAAATGGACAATTTTTCCTAATCGTACAGCTTCCATAACCGGCGTAAGGCCATCCTTATTTTGATGGTTCATTATTTCTTGATAAGCTAGAGGATTATTTGAAATAATATGAGTGATCAATAAATCGACTATATTTGGATTACTTGCATATATTGCATGAAAAAGAGGCGTATCCCCTCTATTATCTTGAGTTGAAATATTTGCGCCTCTCTTCAATAAAGTCTCTACATAAAGCTCAATCCCAAAGCAACAAGCCATAGATAAAGCTGTCAAACCTTCCGATACATCTTTTAATTCGAGGTCACAATTGTCCAGCGGGATATTCCAATAAAATGAGCATGTTTCTTTTGATTTATTTAAATAAGAAGTTAGAAAAGCTTTTAAAATAGGATTTTCAAAATTTTGTGAATCTTCTAAACTTAATAAAATTTCATTAGCTGCCGTCGTTATTAGCCACCCAGATGTGGATCACTATAATTTAGTGTCACATATTTTTGCTCAAAATGTAGATTTTAAAATTGGTACGATAGTTTTAGGTGGCCGATGGCAACAATATGATGTCATACTTCAGAACTGGTTAAAGACTCATTACTATGATGATAATTCTACAAATAAAATTAAAAAAGTTATCTTCACTGGTGTCATAAATGGACATTTAAAAACAACAAATAGAGATTCAGAGCTATCTTATGCGCGTGCTTATAGCTCAAGGTTTTCAAACTGGACGAAGACAGAAAAAGAGATAGAAAAAACCCTTCAATTTAAAGGAAATTCTCCTCAAAAGCCTACCATTAAAATTTTAGCAATGAATGTCGGATACAAAGAGGCCGATAGTGAAGATGATAGCAACACAAGTTCAATTGTTTTGCGTATTGAAGGAAAAAAAGCATTGTTTACTGTTACGGGGGATGCTGATGGTTGTACCTGGGATTTTATAGAGGGGTGTTACCTTGGAGATACGGCAAAATTAGAAACAGATTACCTTTTATTAAGTCACCATGGAGCATTGAGACATGGATGCTCTAGAGAATCTACATTAAAAATTCTTAAACCAAAAGTCTGCCTTATAAGTACAGGTTGTTTTGGAGGGAATTATTCTCATCCAAGTGGAGAAATTATTGAAAGGCTAGTGAGATTAGGTACTCTAAGTAAATTTGGAGAAAGTTATCCTCTTAGCTTTTATAAAGGAGCTCCTTCTACTCGTATGAGAAAAAATTATGAGGAGATGATTTGCTCAACAATAGATGATGGGACTATCACCTTTAAACTTATTGAACCTAAAGACATTAAAAAAATATTCGTTTCAAGAAATAGGAAGGAATTTATTAAAGATAAACAAGAACAAGTTATTTATTTTGAGTTAGATGTAGATGATGTTAATCACCCCTGTCTTAACTATGATCCTACAGTAAAATCACGGAACCAAAATAGTCTGCAGAAGCAATTAAATGCGATCAGTGCTCGACATCCTGGAGAAAAAATAAAATACTTTTATAAACACTCTTCTATGTATAATTTAATTCTATCTCAGTATGAGATTTTCACAATTGAGGAAGGTGATATTTATTATCTAAGGGATCTAATGACACATACAATAAGTAAAATCAAGATTAAGGAGGGATAATTTATTTAATTTTTTGATTAATTTTTTAATTCATTTCGTATGACTTATGGTTTATAAATGGCTTCTCTCCTGTATGGTTGGAAAATATGAATTTTATTCCAAAGAACAAAGCATTAACTTCCAAGCGATAATTCAAATACTCTTAAGCTCCCCAAAAATCAATTTTTCTTCGCAAATCAAGGCGTAGCAACGGTCTCAGCTATATTGCCAAAATTTCGTGGCTTCGGGCAAAAAACCCCTGATAGTAAAACTTATCTCTATCATTTTGACTACCAATATCATTTCCATTTCTTATGAGAGAAAATCATATAAATGTTACGGGTTTTTATATTTTTCTCGTAAAGCAGTTATTATAAGATTGATCCTATTAGCATTTGCTCTGAATTTATTAAGATCATTTTCCTTAATTTGTTCTTTATAATGGCTTATATCCAATGAAGTTATTGTCGGGTGAATTTTTATTGATTTTGCTAAATTAAGAAAAACATTACTATCATATACTAGTGATTCTATGAAAGGGTCACCCACTCTTTCACGACCATCACGATGACATAATGCTGCATATGCTAGACCAAGCGTTCTCAAATTTGTTAATTTAGGTAATAAATCAATTAGTATTTCTAATCCTTCAAAATATATAAAATTCTTACTAAGATTGAGTACTTGTAAAGTTTGTAAGTTGCTTATAGCGCTTGCTAGTAAAGGAAAACTCTCATGATCGATGCTACACTCACTCACATCTAAGATTCGCAATTGTAGTAATTTCGGCAAGCTTTCACATAAAGAATTAAAAGGATTAAAAGCTGATAAATGCACTTTAGAAAAATGCAGCTCCTCTAAGTTTATGCAGCTGGCTAAATAATCAAATATGTCTGAAATCTCTGTACCTGATGTTATGGTAATAGGATCATCTGCAAAGTCAGGTAATTCAATCCCAAAGTAATTTTTTGAAAAATTAGCTTTTTTAATTTTCAGAGAATTTGCTCTCGTTAATTTAGCTGCTAAAGCAGATCCTTGTTGATGAGTGAGGCCATAATCAGAAAACTTCGCCTCTTTTAAATGGGTAAAAGTATGACGCACTATTCCCTCTTGATCTTGATCTCCTAAATCTGGTTCATCAATGACTGCTATTAACTGATTAGGACCTTCTGAAGATGGTATCAAATCACCCCCATACTTTAAAAGACTATCATCTACAAATTCCCCAACTTGAGGACCAGAAACAGCATATTGATATCCCCGAACTTTAGTATAGGTTGTTATATCTTGATATTTACTTTTATATTCATTTTTCCCATAAATTCTATTGCTATGAGCTACGACGATAAATGGAGTTGATGTAAGAGACTTATTAGTGTTAAAAACTCGATTAAGCGCTCCCATAAACAATGGTTTTAGGATTGCTTGATTATCAACAAGAAATTCCTGACATCGACTGCACATATCTAGAAAAGAGTAATAACGAAGTCCTATGGAAATTATATTATCGTAATTATTTTTAATTTTTAGAAAAAATGAACTAATTAAAGTAGGACTCGTTATAAGAGCAAAAACAGCATGAACTTCAGAATCATAATTATTCTCTAATCCTCTTACCTCAGAAAATTTCCGAGCCATAGTTTTTCGGGCATTACCATTTATTGAAATATTAAAAGGATGAAAATACACATGGTGAGTGTTTTGCTGCGAATCCTTTACAGCAAATGGAGCATTCTCTGATAAGGCTGAAATTTCTTCACGGTCTCTCTTATTCTTATTACCACTCGCACTTAAAAAAACAGCATATTCGCCAGCATTAAGTGTTAACTGACGAGTTGTTCTATCGAAGTATATAGGGTGGGATATTCTTTTTATTTTTAATGTTAAACCAGTTGATTCTAAAACAGTAGCATCAAGCGCAAGTATCAGAAAATTAATATTTCCAATACTTGTTTTCCGATAAACTGTTTGATTTATACTTCCTAGAAGATAATGTAATTTTCTATCATTATTATCTATAGTGGGTATTTTATAATCTTCACTTCCAAAACGTAGGTGAGAATGATCATCTATAATTACAGGAGAATGAAGTTCGTGTAAATTTATTGGCCTGGTAGATGTGCTATCACCTTGTTCAATGAGGTAAGATGATATTACCCTTTTTTGTTCATCATCAGAGCGAGCACTCCCATATAAATGTAAGTTGAATAATATTAAACAAGAAAAAAGATAACAAAAAAATTTCAGTAATTTTTGACATATAATTGAGTACATTACACCCCCCTATCAGCTTTTCTAATAAAATGAATTATTATTTGGCTTAGGTCAAGACATGGATAAAAGAACTCTATAATATATATGTAGTTCTTTTTTATCAAATTAGCTTTTATACGGTTTCTATTTAAAGAATAAAGCATACTACATTATTAGCTGTTCTAAGTACGCCAATTCGCATCCACAAAGTTGATCTTTATTTTAATTAAACGAAAGTGCTATTCTTTTATGTTCGCTCTCTTCATAATGAAGTTTATTAAATACAATAATTATCTAATTCTTGTATGATAATTTCATAAATTTAAATAAGCCAATCTTTTATTTTTTTAAAAACCAATGGTATTTACCGCTTACTCTTTCAAAGTAACCTTCTTCGACTTTCTTTAATAAAAAATCTGCAGTCTTTCTTAATTTTGATCCTTCAACATATTTTTTAATAATATCATTTAATGTATCTATTATATTTTCAGCATGATTTTTTGAAGCACGCGTTGCACTTTTATTCAATTTAAGCGGAATATCCTTTGAATCACTAACTGGATCACTCCAATGAATATAGCCATATATTTTTAATAAATTTGCTGCATCGATAGTTGATTGAGATATTTTTCCTTTTCCATCTGCAGAACTTTTTTGCGGATTACAATACTTCCCGATGATTCCAATCCTATCAGGTATAGACTGTAAGGTACTGGACTTATCTTTTTCTTTTGAAATAGCATCTTTAATATCTTTCATATCTTGTGGATTTGCATCTTTAGATAAAATGGTTGTTAAGTATAGCAAAACTAGCTCTGGATCTAATATTTGTTGTTGTTTAGGTTCGTCCTTTTTAGCATCTGAGAAAGATCTACAAAATGTTTCTGCTTCAGACTTAATTTCTTCTTCATTAGGTCGTGCAGATAAATGATCAAGATCTATAAGATTAGTATCTATTTCACTCAGCTCTTTCTTAATATCTAAGTCACCATTAAAGAGACGTTTAAATTTTATTATAGCTTCAGTTTTCAAATCTCCCTCTATTTTAGCTGCAGCTAAAATTCGATCTTCTTCTTCCCTAGAAACTTTAGAACGTATGACTGCTTTTGATGCATACATTGGTCTGGGATGCTTGAGCGGTCTAATGTTAAGTGACATCTGCGCAAAATATGGAAAGAATTCTCTAATATTGATATTATTAGCATAAAGAGTAGAATCTTTATGATCTAAGCATTTCCGCGAACCTTCATATTCTTCTAAAGATGAAGCTTCCATAAAAAGTGTCAAATTTTGTTTCCCCTCACATAAACCCTGTTCTGAGCATCTCTGTCTGATTAAATTCCAATAATATCCATCTTTAATTTGTGCTCTATGCAAACTTTTTGCACATCTCGCACAAGGATCGTAATAAGTTGAAATAACAAACACTAAACATTCAAGATTAATATCTATTTCTGAAGAAGTTTTTATATGTTTAATCCAATCATCTTGAATTAAAGCATAAAATAAAATTGCAAGTTCGGTATGGTAGTATTCTTTTCTTAAGTCTTCTTCACATGCGGTTAAATCCTGACCTTGTAGTCCACCTATAAAAGAATTTACATCTATTGGATTTGAAGGTGATGAATTGTCATTTGAGACTTCTGCGAAAGATAAAAACCCATTCTTTCCCAATGATTTACTTGTAAAAATATAAGGTATATCAAAAGTTACTAACTGAGTTATTCCATCTGCTATTCGCAAAAGCGCATCTATTCGAGCTTTCGCAAAATTGATTTGTTCGTCTTTATGTTCATCAATATGTTTTTTAACAATCATTGCACTTTGTGTATGCCATTGGTGGGTAGAAACAATTTCATGATCATCATATTGATAATCCAAATTTTGGCACCAAATTCCACGCTCTTCTGGAATAGAGACAACCTCTATAGCACTATGTTCTAGTGGAAATTGATAAGCATGTTTTGAAAGTTCTGCTTCTTCAATTTTAGGTCTTTTAAGCGCAACATCTTCTAGTTTAACTGGGCTTTCTGGGTTTTTTTTACGATTGGGTGTAGGAAGCTCATTATCGAGAGCTTCATAGTTTATTGAACTCCCAAAAGAAGATACTCCTTTTTCAGATAAGACTACGTCATCTGTTAAAGAAGTTGTTGTTGTAGCATAGGTTAATTGTCCAGTGAGGTTAACAAATACCCCTAATATAATTAGAAATAGTTTATGCACTGTATTTTCCTCTCCCATCTCAAAAAAGAGGCCCTTGCTAGGTATTTCTAGAAAGGGCACTCCAATTTATAAATTACTTTTTATATTTAAAAAATTTAAGTTTCATTATGGAAGTTCTAAGATTATTTCATAAGGATAGTAATCACTAAAAAGAGTAGAATTTGATACTTCTCTTTCATTTTGGCTAATACAAAAACCTTCAAAACCATTTCTACAACTCATCATTTTAAATCGCTCTAAGAAAGGATCATGAATGCTGGCTTGGTAATTTTCAATGTATTGTTCTTTGAATAAATCTGGCCACTCGCTAGAAATTAATAAAGATACAGACGTCATAAATTTATATCTTGTCTGTCCTCTTTCACGATCAAGGGGAGTAAGTTTTAGATTTTTTAATCCCTTAGAAAGTCCAGTTATACCTTTTTTTGGGGCTCTTGTATCTTTATAAAAAGTATGGGTAAGAAAACTAGTAACTTGGCCTGTTGAGATAAATAAAGGTATTTCTTCACATTCTTCTACTGAAGGATAAGGATATGATGGTCTTTTTAAAATTGCTTCTGGCGTATATCCATCCATTTCAAAATCCTCGGGATATAGACTACATGCTAACCTATCAATTCTAGATTTTTGCCACCACAAACTCATTTGATGTTGTTTTTTATTAAGTTTTGCTTCTCCTGCTTTATCTTCAACAATGACATACTTTACACTGCTATCCTCATCATTAATTTTATAAAGTGCATCTACACCATGAGAACTTCCATATTGACTACTTAAACGTTCCCAATTTTCATCAATATTTTCAAATGCTGAACCAGAAAGAATTTCACCACACACACCTTTTCTTGAACTACATCCGCCATCATATCCACATGACTCAACGAAATCTCTCGATACACATGAGTTAATACCCGAAATTTCATTATCCCCATACGTTGCGCTAAAAATAGGATAAGATTGAGGAATACTCATGTCTTCATCATATATTTTATATTGATAGCTCGAAAAACTTTCAGAAAAGCTTATGAAGAAACCCATAAAAATAGTTAGTAATTTTAGACCCATTTATTCCCCCCATAAATTTAATAATTAGAAACTAAACAACTATTAAATCTAAGACTGAAGATTCAAGTTATCCATGAGTAAAAACTACTTAGGTAGAATTTTTGATCATCTAGTTGTTGTTATTCAATTTATTATCGCTTGATATTGAAAGTATCTGAGATTTGTATTTTTAAAAAAACTTTTGGCGAATGGCGATTCGATAACTTTGAAATTATGTTTTTTAAATAAATATTTACGTTGAAGAATTTTTTAATTAGCCAAAAAAGCATTCTTCTATTAGATTTAATAATCTAGCTAAAAAGGATTTCATGACATGTATAATTTAGCAAAATATGTTTTACTCACGTATATTTTAACTTGTTGTAATAGTACTTATTGTACAGATGATTCTTCTTACATAGCCGCTGATTCATTCTCGACAGAACGCTTGACTTTTCACCGCATACGCTCAGCACAACAAGATATAGAGAGCTATGAAGCGATTTATAAGGATAGTGGTTTCAGAAATACGTGGTTTATGGATGTTCCCACTCTACCAGACAATTTATACACCTCTTCAGATCATGGTTCAATCCAAGAATATGATATAAAACGTTTACAAGAAAAAGATCAGCATGGCTTTTATAACCTTCCTATAAGCTTTGCAGACTACAATGTTCATGATTCACGTACCCAAGAATTAGTAGGAAGATTTATTCTAAGAAATGAAAGAGTTGTAAATGGAAGAATTGAAAAAGGAATTTATATTCTTAAAAGATTTAGGAAAAATGGTTTTAGCGTAGAAGCACTTTCAGGTATCCTTAGAGAAATTATTCAACCTGCTATTGGTAAACCATTTGCAACCGGATATTGCCAAGACCTTAATTATCCTAATATTTTTGAAATAAAACGGCATGATAATTTCCAAGGAGTTTTTTCCAAAATATCACCTTGGTACAATTATCCTTCCTTAGCATCAAGCCACAAAGCTGATTGTGTTTTACGTTGGGAAAATTTCACACCAGTCACTTACTATCCATCAGGTGATGAAGCACATATGGATCAATATGATATGAAGTATTTTAAAGCAACAATTCAAGTTTTTTTCCAAATAAGTGAGTCACTTCACGCAAGAACCCCAACCATACCACCTCGACATTACTTTCCAAAAGATTTGTTCGCCATTTTAACGCCCCCAAATAACAAACTTATCAGAAATAGAATAGTAGAAAATCTACACAACCTCTTAATTACAGATGAAATATATACTATAGCTTCTACTATTGAGACGCTTATTTCCTTAGGTGAGACACCCGATCGTTTAAGAAATGAACTTTTTTCCGAAAAAGCTAAACATTTACTCAGTATTTCAGGGGATTGGAGATCGCCCTTATACAAACACAAAAGCCTACTGGAATCTTTATCAACAGATGAAGAGCATGATGATTCAAATCCTTAGTCTTCAAGGGGATTCAACTGATTAATTCTAAAAAATACATTTTAGCAGAAATACTACCTGAAGTTAAATAGATGCCCGCCTTCTTAAAGAATTTTTCTTTGAATCTCTCATTAAAATTTCTATAATTTCATCTCTATTTGCAACTTCAAGGGGAGTTTTGTTTAGATATGCCATTTTTTTCCCTCTCTTATTTACATCAGCTCCATATGAAAGCAAAATCAGCGTCGATCTAATACAACAACTTTCTGAAACAACATCATGAAGAACACTGCCATATTCTCCCTCATCGTTTGGGTTAGCGTCAGCTTCTAAGAGAAGTTTTATAATCTCATATCGTTCCTGATTCATATTTGCTGCTGCTAAAAGGGGTGTTCTTTCCGATATATTATCACGAGTGTGAATATTTGCTCCTGCTTTAATTAATATTTGGGTTTGGTTTATATTTCCCATAATACACGTTATATGTAATGGAGTCTGCCCACATCCATCTTGAACATTCACCTCTGCGCCATAAGCTAATAATAAGTTTAGCATACGTGGAACTTCAACATATTCAGCGACTGCATGAATGGGGTAGCAATTGGCTTGTTGTTTGTTTGGATTTGCACCCTTTTTAAGAAGAAGGTGAGCCACTGAAAACTGTTTCTTTGTTTTCCCACTTTCTTGTTGAAGGACTAAAACAAGAGGCAGTTCTCCTCTTACACTAAATAAATTAGGATAAATTCCAGAATGTAAGAGCTCTCTTGCTGTATTTATATCTAATAACTCTGCTGCCGTGTGTAATGCATCAGCTTTTGTCTCTCTGAAAATACCCATTCGAGATTTTAAGAAAGAAGCAGTTTCATGCCATTCATTTCTTTTTGCCCAATCATACGGCGTGAGACCAAAACAATCTTTTGGATCTGGTAATGAACCAAATTCTAAAAGCAATTCCATCATTTTCAAATTATCATTTTCAGCAGCAAAATGTAATGGGGTCCGTCCTTTATAATCACGTACATATGGGTTAGCCCCTAATTCTAAAAGAAATCGAGCTATTGCGAAATAATCATTATTAACTGCATGATGTAGAGAGGTCCACTTTTTCTCATCCTGGATATTAATACAGGCTCTCGCTTGTTTCCCAAGTTCCTCTATTTCAAAGTCTAAAAATTTTTGGTTTGAATAATCATATTCCCAAAATTCTTCTTCTGAAGGCTCCTCAAATTTGTAATCTTGAGAACCTGAGTCTATATCTTCCATTTCTATATCACTATATGTTTCATAAATTTTTCTCTTCTTTAAAGGCACGAAACACATATCCATATCAGTGAGATGTTGTAAAATTTTCTTGGCTGCTTCTAAACTTGTATTATCTAACGTATATAAGTTTTCTGGAATAAAAGTTGGTACTAAGGGACTTAGTATGTACTTAATATCGTAGATTATTCGATAGGCCGTATTTAATGTTCCCACAAAATCAGTTCGCCATAAATCATGGGTATTAAAATTGCGTCTTTCCCTAAAATCATTAAAACAGTAAATAAACGCTTGTCTTGATAATCCTAATGATTCTGAAAAACTTTCATCTTCTATTTTAGAATTTAGATTTTGAAAAATGCGATTGAGAATGTTTTGTAAGTGTAAACATTGGCTGAAATCATCCTGCAATATGTGAAGTACTTGCTCTTGATTGCCAAGATTAGCAAAAAATTTTTCAAGTTGGTCGATATCTTCTAGGATTCCTTCTAATGTTATGGTTCTTCCTTTTTTCTTTTTTTCTAAATTTTCTGTTTCACAAACTTTAAAAGCTTTAGATTCAAGTGCTTTAGGATCTTTTTCTTCTTCTAGGCTTATAAATTGATAAGAAGGATGATAAAGATAACGTCGTAAAATTTGTAATGCCGGAATATTGGTTTGAGTCCAATGAGGTTGTTTAAGAAGATCTTTCCATCGATTCTTTTTAGGAAGTTGAGGATTTTCTTGTTCAAATAAAATTGGTTTTTGAGTAGTAGAGATTGCAACTTTTAAATCACCTGCTAAAAACTTTTGAAGACCTACAATACGATTTTGTAATTTTTTTACGATTTCATATAATTCCTCTAGTATCTCAAAGAATAGCTTTTTACCTTCATTAGTTTGTTCAATGTGAACTAATTTTTCTTTCTCATAATCCTCAGGATGCTCAAAAACATTTCTTAAGAATTTTAGTGTGGCTCTATATTGTAATATATCTTGTTCTGCAGTTAATTTTAAGATGTTAGAATGAATAAAGATATTATTTAAGGCCTCTGCAAGAATAGTTATTGCTTGATATATGATCTCTAAAGAAGGGTTTGATCCTATATGATTAATGAAATTAGCTGCAATATTAGCGTTTTCTAGTTCGTAGAGAGCTCCCATAAGCATGTTAAAGGCAGGAAATTTTCCTGGTATTAGAGTTTTCTTTTCCTTGTCAATCGAAAGCTCACGCTCTTCAATTTTTTCTCGTCCCTTTCGTGCAAATTCTCTAACCTCAGGAGAAGAAATAGCTGCCTCTTCTGCTACTTGCATTGCAAGATCAAATCTTTTTTCATGTGTAAAGA
This sequence comes from Candidatus Paracaedimonas acanthamoebae, assembly GCA_017307065.1. Taxonomy (NCBI): domain Bacteria; kingdom Pseudomonadati; phylum Pseudomonadota; class Alphaproteobacteria; order Holosporales; family Caedimonadaceae; genus Candidatus Paracaedimonas; species Candidatus Paracaedimonas acanthamoebae. The sequence continues at coordinate 8,121 of JAFKGL010000029.1, read as the reverse complement.
GCGAATAACCCTGGATTTTGTCAATCTTTTTACTCGCGGATGTATTTAAATTTCCATAAGAAGAATAAGTTTTTCGTTCAGAATGAGAGACTCCTTCTTCAAGAGGTGTTTTGTACGTCTCTTTTTTACTTTTTCTAGATTTCTTTTCGACTTTATGAGGGAGTTTATACCGGGCAGTAATAGCTTTTATTTTTTTTCTTTCGAGGGATAAAATACTCTCTAGAATGGGTAATAAACTACAAATTTCAGGATAAATTTGATGAGTGATCGATTCTAATATTTCACTTGGTACCATTGAATCTTGTAAGCCATGATGCATATAGGCAAGCAGAGTCCAAGGTAATTTTTCACGAAATCGATCTCTAAGTGCTCTTTTATGAACAGAAATAGCATCAATTTGCAGGCTCAGATTTATGAGAAGATCCTTTGGTTTTAAAGTAGAAGAATTCTCTAAAAGTGTCTTTATATTCCAAAGTCTATAAAGATCATTTCTTTCCCACAAAAAATCATCATCGAGCTTTTCAAGAAGACGCAATTGTTCGTCAGTTAATAGTTCAAGAAGACTATTATTTGCCGGATTTGAAGCTGCAGAAAGTCGAATAGAAAGATCTTCATTTTGTAAATCTTCTAAGCTCTGATTAAGCTCAAAAACATTCACATGTGTGCCATTTGGTTTTTCTTCATTCACTTGTGTTTTTAATTTGAGGAACAACGAGCTAAGGTCCCTTAGTTCTCCTTCATATGTATGAATAAATTCAATTTTTGGTTGGTTTCGACGAATATAACGAGCTGTTTGACTAGCCTTTTTCACAGTTTCTAAATGGGATGCTCGTAAGACTTTTGCGCCTAAAGGGTAAGTTATCTCTGGTTTGAGAGATCCTGTAATAAGTTTCACAAGATCTTCTGCTGCAATCACACCACAAGAAATGGTATCCTCTTGTGCCTGCCTGCGGCCATAAAGACTCTTTAGATTTTTAATAGCAATGTTATTTTGAAATGCGGGATGGTACTCTGTAATTCTCTTTCTTATAGCTACTTCAAGTGTATTAAAATTATTATCTGCCATTTTCCCTTCCCCATAGGGATCATGTGCGTAAATCTCAATGTTATATTTATGTCCATTTTTATAGAGGCGTATTTCTCCAGTCAGCCAATGAACTTGTGTGATATTATAAGGAAAGAATATTTTTGCATAAGAATCTTCTTCTCGTCTGAATGCACACATAATTTCATCAAAGACATCTTTCTTATTTTCTTTAATTTTTTTAAGCTCTTCTTGAAATAAAAAAGAAATAACGCTTAATTTTTCTTCTTTTCCTGCAATAATATCCTCGATATATTCAAGCTTACGTCCACCCGTTTTGAGATCTTCAATTCTTTGCAGAAGATTAGTATAAGTGACCTCGGAAGATGTAAAACTGATAAGCTCTTCTAAAATTTCTTCTTTATCCTCTTTTGGATGCAGACTCTTGTCAAAATGATAATCAATCTCTGTAGATGAGACAGTTGTTCCTGTTGTAAGCGTTCTCGTATTGGCTTTACCTGCTGTATCAATTGCAGGTGTAATTGCAACGACATAACTTTTTTTATCAGCTGCATCCATAATAGGAGAAAGTTTATCTTTTTGGCTACTTAGTAAATAGCTATGGCCTGCAAGACGTGTAATTTGCTCACTTTGTCCGAGAAAGTAATCAATATACTCTGAAATATCATCATCACCATAATACAAATCGCTACTCGATTTGACAGACGAATACTCTGAGGTCTCTTGATAGACTGTATCGGAAGAATAACTTAAAGATTGAAGCAACATTATTTTGATTAAAAAAATGCAAAATAATGTTTTTGCTAAGGACTTCATTTTTACCTCATTATTTGGAAGCAGTTGGCTTATTTTTTTACAACTTTATTTTGTACCTAATTAAACTCATATCTATGAGTAAAATCTACTTAGGTAGAAGATTTATGGTTCTGTTGCAAAAATATTCTGTATATCCTTGTAAGAACACAACAGATAGACTTCGGCGTTGTGTACCAGCAATGCTGCAATAACATCCTACTAATTTTCATTTGGCCTTGATTTATTGTGGCGCCTTAAAAACGAGACTTTATAAGAGGTAAAAGAAAAAAATTCTTATAGTTTTAAAAAATGCGATTTCTTAAAATTATTTTAATTTCTAACAAAGGAGTTTGGCATGTTTTCTCTTAGATTTAATATCTTGATTCTCTCCATTATCAGTATAAGTTTTTTATTCATTTCAACATCTCCAATGTATGCATCAAAACAAAATGGCATAGAGTCTGATGCGCATGATCTAAAAAAAACAAAAATAACCCACTATTTTGCTCGAAAAACCATTACCCAAGTTTCTCATATGGCTTCTTCCAGTCAAGAGTTCCCACCTGCTTTAAGGACAAAGAATAGAAAACCTTTATCTTCCGATCTAGCAAAGGAACTTCCTCCTGCAAAAAAATTCAAAATAAAAGAGGTTTCCTCATCTGCACAATATGCTAGTTCAGGAATTGCATTGTCTATTATCAAAAAGGCTCCTGTAATAACAACGGTTCAGTCATCACAAGTAAATTCCTACTCTAATTTAGAAGATTTAAGTTTAAGAAGGCCCCCCCTGCAAAAGATAAAAGTAGCTAAACCCGAAATGAAGGTTAGTTTCTTGCACGGAACGGATGACCATATCCAAACATATTCAGATTGTATAGATGAAGCTAAAGAACAGATTATCATCGCGAGTTGGAATGTTAATTATATGCCACAAGAAATATTTTCTAGTCTTATGAAAGCTAAAAAAAGGGGTGTGCATATCAGTTTTGTTGTGAACTCAGTTAAAAGAGCTGCAACACTAGATTATTTCTTCAATGATGACGATGAAGATACCACATTCCAACTATTTGAAACTAAATCTCATGCAAAATTCTTGTTTGTTGATTCCAAATCTTTAATTTTAGGTTCATTTAATGCACTTGGAGAGGCTTTTGAAGAAACTGAAGATGCCTCATTTATGCTTAAAGGAACTATTAATCAATTGTGGCCATTTTACATGTCAATTTATGAGAGTTATACCTCTATAGGGGAAGAATTAAGCAGCATATTTGGTGGCATTGCTATGATTAGTAAAGCTCGCCATCCTAAAGAACGATCACTCTTACAAAGGTTTTTGGAAGATGGGACTAAAATCTTCTTATTACGTACTATAAAAGAACATGAAGATTTTTTCAGTTTAGCACCACGCCATGAAAGGAATATTACTATATACTCGCCTTTTAGTGCGAAAGATAATACCTTAAAAAGGTTACAAACTCTTGAAAAAATTCTGCCGACTGAAGCAAAAGTTAACTTAAAGGTGCTAAAACAATTTGAGGGGAGATTGATAAGTTTATTATCTTCGGTTCCTAACTTAAAAAATCATACATGTATTGAAGTTTCAAATTCTCACCAAAAAATTGTTATTGTTGGAGATCAAACAATTTGTGTTGGTTCATTAAATTGGCTTTCAGCTGCACAAGATGCAAAAGATCCTTATAGTAATGTCGAACTTTCTATAGTGTTACAAGGACCAAAGGCTGAAGAGTTCATCAAAAGCTATTATCATCATTAAGGTTAGGTATGGTTAATTTTAAGAACTCTAGTTGCTATAGAGCTAGATCCTTCTATTTGAAAACTATATGGAGCTACCTCATAAAATTAGATACGATACTTAATTTTGGTTTGTCGACGATTTTTGGGAAGGCTTTGAACCTTAGGACAAGAAACAATTGATGCCTAGCTGCTTGTTTAGGGATCATAGAAAAGTTTATCTATAGGACTTGAGATTCATGAATGGGTCAAATCCCATAAAGGTACGTATCTACCAATAAGAATTAGGAGAAACCTTTTCTCAGTCGTTTATTACCATGATTTTTATCACTCCCGTTTTTTGTGCTGATTATGCTGAAATTTTTGGAAGTTGGATTCCGGCTGTATCCTTGAGTTTTTCATCCAAGAAATCATATTCTCCTAGAAGGTTGGTGTGCGCCCATGACATCGGAGAATGCGATGAAATCGCTGAGAGCAACTTATCTTTCTGCTCAAGGCTGTCCATTCCTTATGATCACGTTTTGCGCCATTTTCAAAGGATTTTACGGCTGTTAAAAACGTATCGACCAAATTATCCTGAAGTCGGTAATATTGGTGAGTGATGAAGGCAATGACATGAACATAGCGGTCTTCTTCGCGACGCTGATTGAGCTGAAAAATATCGGATTTGATCACCGAATTGGCAAAATACCGAATGCCTTCATATCCCAGATCAAGAACAGGAATAAGTGGTTTCAGGTTATCGTACAGTGCTGAAATATAGAAAAGGTCAGACGTCCGTTCTTTGATCTGGGTTGGTTTTGTGGATTGTGAGAGTTTTTTGAGCAGGGTCAATTTATATTTAGAATATCAAGGCAGCGCCAGAAAATGAGTTTGGGCTTAAGCTGAGAGCGCATCATAGATGAAATTTCATGCTCAATGATTTGCAAAGAGGTTTCATCAAACCGCCTGTAACCGTAAAATTCCATAATAATTTCTTGATGCCAGTGTCGTGTGCTTTGCACATAGTGTTCCGATGCAAATTGTTTTGACTCAAGATTTAAGCTCCGTGCGACATAGCCTATATCATTTTGATGAAAAACTTCGGGTCTAAAAAGCTTCTTTGCTGCTTTGAAATAACCGCAGGCCAGCAAAAACCCAACCTTAGTTGATGGCTTTCGCAAGGTCGCGGCTTTTTCTTTTAGAGAATTCGGAAAATTGAAAAAGCGTTTACGTTCGACGCTGTTGAAAACAGGAGGGTCATCAAACATCTGCCGTTCGCTTTTATTTAAAATATTCATTCTGGACATGGCAAAATCCAATCGCAGCTGTTCTGAAAATGATGGTTTTTAGAACAAAATAATTCCCGGCACGTAAGGGTCTCAGCTTATCTTTTAAGGAATCACTAAGGGGTTGTGTTGCAGAACCCTACTTAGGAGCTATTCAAAATGTCCGGTTTATAAGGGGGCAACTCCATGCTAGACTCATTCGAGACAATTCTTTCTTGCTTAAAAGGGTACTAGGAAGAATCATCCTGAATTTTCTTTATGAAAAAGTAAATCTTTTAGTTTCTGAATTGAGAGATTTAAGCTTTTCTTGAATTCTCTTAATATGAGGTGAATCTTTTAGAAAATAAACTTTAGCAAGGTATAAAGCTTGCTCAAAATTATGTATTGCTTGAGCTTTAAAGTTTTTTGACTGATTTTTTCTTTCTTCCTTCATTTTAAGCGTTGATTTTTTTATATACATTTCTGCTAAAATTTCTAAAGCAAAACAAAGATCAGGATGGTTACTATTTTGAAATATTCTAATTGCTTTATTGATCAAATTATCAGCTGTTTCTATATGACCAGTTACAAGATAAACGTGCCCCAGGCTTTTTAAAACTCTAGCTGTTTCAACATGGTCTTTGTTATAATTATTTTCAAGAATAATAAGGCTTTTTTCAAAAAATCCTTTTGCATTTTCAAAATCTTCTAACTTTAAACAAATATTTCCCAAGCGTGCTAAAACCCAGACAACTTCAAAATATGATTCTGATAAGCTCTCAAGGGATTTTTCAAGAAGCGCTTTTGCTTTTTTATATTGCCCCAGGCCTTCATAAGTATGTCCCAAAGTTGCTAAAAGCCAAGCTCTTCTCTTATGAGTTTCTGAAAAGTTCTTTTTATAAATTTGAAGAGCAACTTCAAGTAAATCTTGAGCCTCTTTATATTTTTCAAGCTCATTTAAGGTGTTGGCTAAATATATGGCCGCCCATGCAATTCTGAAATGATCTTTAGGAAGAGACTTTTTATAAAGAGAAAAGCCTTGCTCTTGTAAAACTCTAGCTTTCTCATAATCTCCTAAACTTCTGTAAACTTTTCCTAAATCAACCAAATTGCGCGCAAAGGCAGTGTGATTTTCAAGAGATTTATTTCTGAAAATGGAATGGGCCTTCTCAAGAGTATTTTTAGATTTTTCATACATACCAATATCTCTATACACACTACCTAGATATGTTAAGTGCAGAGCAATTTTTAAGTAGTTATTAGGAAAGTATTTCTGGAAGGTTGCAATACTTTCGGTATGATACTTGATACTTTTCTCACCATCTCCTAGGCTTATATAAATAGATGCTAAGCAAGATAAAAACTGGCCAAGTTTATTTGGAGTTTTCTGATTTTCTTTTAATACTCCGATGGCTTGTTGTAATAAGACTTCTGCATCTTTGTAACGATTTAAGTAAAAGTAAATGGTACCCAATTCTCCTTTTATTAAAGCTCTAGCAGAAGGAGTTAGTAAGTTATTATGTCTTAAAATTCTCTCACAATGGCTGAGCATAAAAGGCATTTTTAGAACATCCTCTTTATGTACTATATCAAATATATATTTCTCCAATGTATCAATAACTTGTTGAAAATTGAAATCTTCTTTTTTTAAGTTTAATGTTTCCACGAGATAAGCTAAAATAATAGCTTGCGTACTACGATGAAGTGAAAATACTGAATTCTTAGCAGTAGAACATAATAAATTCTTTGTAATCAAAGAATACTTTTTTAAATGATAAATAAAACTATCCACTACTGTTTTTCCTGTATACATTTCTAGCAAATCTCTTGGTATATTTTGTGAATCCAATAAACTGATAAAAAGCGCAAGTCCCTCAAAATTTTTGTGAACGTTTATAAGCTGTTGCAATGATGTTGTAATAATATTGTAACGAGTTTTTGAATATAGACCTCCTTCTTTAAGGAGATTTGTTTGTACTTCCTCAAATTCAATGTTAGGCTGGTTTAAGTTTTCCAAATAACTATCAAAACAAGTATTGGTTGCTTTTAGGTAGTGTGCCGCAATTGAAACATCTAAAGGGAAAGGAGGAATTTTTTCTAAAAAACGAATAACCTGCTGACTTTGATCTGATGTTAACTTATCAGGCAACTTATTATAGAAAGTTCGACTAAAAAATTCTAATTTTTTATCATCACTTAACTCTTCAACGTAAATTACGTTTTTTTGCTTAATTTGAATATTGGCGTCTCTAGTAGTAATAATAACCCTACCGTTGCCCCAAATTAAGGAATCTTGAGGAAAGTATTCTTTGATTTCTGAAAATTTTTCAACATTATCAAAAATTAAAAGCCAATTTGATTGAACTCTTAGCCTTTCCATTACAAATTGATGGATTTTTCCTCCTCTTTCTTTCGCATCTTTAATCTCTTGCCGTTCTCTCAGAGTTTTCTTCTCCTCTTCTGTTTTTGCTAGAGCATAGGCTAAGTTTTCAAATGAGTTCCTCAAATTCTCTTTTGTCTCAGAATTGATTTCCCAGACAACCGATGATTTTCGAGCGTGCGCATATTGGCGAGCAAGAGTAGTCTTGCCCGCCCCGCCCATCCCGACAAGAGATACTATTTGAATTCCCTGCTGTTCTTTTAATTTTTTCTCTATTTGTGTTATCAATTCAGAACGCTTAAGAAGAATTTCGTCAGGAAGTGGAAGCTCTGATCGAATAGATTGACTTATCTGGACTACCTTCTCTGGGAGAGATGCTGTCTTATTAGTGCTAAATGTTAAAGACAAAATACTCATAGAAATTAAGCAAATAAGTCCTCCCCTATGAATCCATTTTCTCTGTTTTTGAAAGATATTTAAAGTTGTAAAAGATTTTTCTTTTGATAGGCTGAGAATAGAGTTATGTGCATAATTTTTAAAAATGTGACTACCTTCGGCGTCAATCATTGATGTAAGTTTCTCTAGATTCGTGTCAGGAAAAACTTTCTTTAAGATTTTTACATATGAAGAAAAATAATTTTTAGATTCTCTGAAGACTATATAGTTAAAACCATCTTCAAACATTTTCTTAAGAATATTTTCATTGATCTCCTTATTTAAGATAATAAAAAGCGTTTTCTCTGGTTTTTTGTTTTTTTGAAGCTGTTTAATAGGGGGGTGGGTTAAAATAGAAAGTGTACATGATGGGGATTTATCAATTTCTGTTCTTTTGTCATCACTCAATATTATTATTCCTGAAAGTCTAAGATGTCCTATCAGTAAATTAAAAAAAGAAGGTTTAT
>JAFKGL010000028.1 GCA_017307065.1 Candidatus Paracaedimonas acanthamoebae | reverse complement strand
GCGTCAGTTGTAATAATGGCAGCACTTACAATTTCTGCTGTTTCTTCACAACCTGGCCAGTAATCATAGATGCCTGCAAGCGCAAAAGGTTTATAATCTTTTATATAAAAGAAATAAGGCTGTTTTGCTCCATGAGTTGAAGCCCATTCTAAAATCCTGAAGTCGGAATTAAGCACCTTTGTCTTTGAAATGCTTTCTTATAATAAAGCTTTTCTTTTAAGGTTTCAAAGCGGGCATTAATCGGTTTTGGGGCTTCATTAGGATTTTTGGTCCACGAAGGGATGAGACCCCAATGAGCTAAGTGAAGGTGATTATCATGAGTTTCTGCATCTTGAGAGATAATTAAAATACTTTGAAAAGGGGCAATATTGTAAGAAGAGGGAAGAGCACTTACTTCTGTAAGCTTAAATTCAGCTTTAAGTTCTTCTCCTTTAGCAAAAAGAGTAAATCTTCCGCACAAAAAATTATGCTCCTTTAGTATCAATAATCACTGTAAGAGAAAATAGGCAATAACTCAACAGAAGAAGCTTTATTATACTTGATTTCAAATAAGGCCTTTTAACAAAACAGGTAAAACTTATTGTAATAAATCTATTAAATTACGATATCCGTTAAGAACTCTTACAATTTCTAAAGGGTTCGTGTCTTGTTTATAAATAATCAAATAATTGTATACAGGCCAGAATAAGACTGGGTGATTTGTTAAATCTTTGCGTTGATGTCCAAGGTGAGGAAACTCACTCAGCATATGACACTTCTCTTCGATTTTAGAAAGAATTTTAGTGGCAGTCTCTATATTTTCTTCTGCAATATATTGCCATATTTCAATGAGGTCCTGTCTTGCGGCAGGGGAAAAGATAAAGGAAGACATGCTATTTTTTTAAGGCCTTAATCTCATCAAAAACATTTTTACCCTCAATGCCTTTGCCTTCTGCAAGTTGAGTAAGACCTAATGCAATATCTTGATTAAGTTTATCGACTTGTTGCTTAAAGAGGATTTCTTTCTCAATTAAAAGCCTTAACGCATCCCGTACAACTTCACTGGCCGAGTTATAGTAACCTTCTTCAATCTTTTGATGGACAAACTTCTCAAGATTTGGGTTAAGAGAAATATTCATATTATAATACCCTTATAATAACTTATGAAAACATGATACCAGTAATAACAAAAAATAGCAATTTTTGTTATAAGATTTTTTTTAAGGGTTCTTAAATTTTTGTCTGTTATCTATTAGCTAGAAGACTTAATTTTATGCTGATTTTTAGTTTTTATCGATTGAAGAATTTTCTCAAGTTTGTTTTGTGCAAAATCTTTTTGCTCTTGGGTAATTTCTTCAGCTTGTTGGCCATTAAGATCATACCGGTGGGTGCCGTTAATAATAGCTTTAAGATAATGAACGTTACTTGTGAAATAGGTAAGGGCGTCTCTCAATTTAACCTTTGAAGGAGAGTTTTCTTTTTCAAGGAAAGAAAAAAGGTCTTTATCAATATTAAGTTTAAGCGGCTTTAAGTCTTTAGGATTAAAGCACGCAGGGAATTGTTCATAAAGCCATCTTAAAGCAACTTTAATTTCTTCTCTCTTCTTCTGTTTGGCTTCTCTCTCATTTTGTCTTTGCTGTTGCAAGTCTTGATGTTTTTCTTTTTTCGCTTGCTCATGAAGGGGCTTCAGCGCTTGAAAGAGTTGGGATTGCTTATTTAAGCTTAAGGGCTTCTTAATTGTGAGTTTAAGTTTTTCTGTCATTTATCAGCTTTCTAAAAAAGTTATCCTCAAATTCTGGGGACAGGATTGTGGATAAAGGTTATATGAAGGTTATACTCTCAACTTTAAAGGCATATGATTAAATATTGTGCATTTCGTATTAAAGAGTCAACTTTGGTTTAATTGGCTTTTTATGCATGATGAGTTTTTTAGTTATGCCATCTTGCAAATTCAGATCTTTCGCTCTTTGATACCGATTTTCCCAATTTCTTTTGTAAACTTTAACGGTTGGTAGATCCTTAATAATTAACAGATTTTCTGCATTTCTTGTTTCTGCTGCATGCGTAAAATTATACGATCCTGTAATCACTAGTTCCTCATCAATAATCATTACTTTATTATGGGCAATTCCAGGGACTAGATCAACAAACGCTTCAATTCCTGCTTTTCTCATTTTATGAATCTGTGAGTGTCTTGCTGTGAGTTGGCTTCGATCAAACAAGATTTCAACTTTAGTGCCTCGTTGATGAGCCTTAATGAGAGCATTTGCAATATTTTGAGAGGTAAAACTATAACTTTGAACAAGGATCTCAGCTTTAGCATTATTGATTAGGCTTAAGATAATTGACTGACAGTTGCCTTCCGGGCTGAAGCAAACATCAATAATAGGCTTTTCTTCAGTTAATGATGTGACTGCAACAATCGGCTGTGGTTCATTTGTAACAACACAACTATTAAGGAGTGCTCCAGAGAAGCAAATTATCAACAAGGAAAAAGAAAATTTCTTTTTTAAAAAACTTAACATACTTTTATCTTTCAGTTGTGTCAGATTACAGGCCATTCTTTTAACTTTGTATATCTTCTTTTCCTATTCTTATCTTTCACATTTATGGCTAAAGATTTCTTTTGCTCGACTAAGATGACAAGTTTTTTCCGCGTGTGATGCCTATGTAAATCTGAAGAAGCAATCATTTAATTGAATCTCCTAAACTTTATATTAGGCAAGAAAATGCTTGTTGAAAAAGCGCCTTCTCTAACACTCGGAGAACAAGTTTAAAGGAAGCCGAGACATAATTTGATCTTTAAATTCTGAGTCATAGTGGTGTTCTACAATCTTATAATAAGGCCCTGATCCTTTTACAGTTTTAAGTCTGGACTTAAGGATCTCTTTAAATTTGTTAGCGAGTAATTGAGTATCTATAAACTGAATTGATCTCTGCCTTTCTTTATAACCTGTTCTGCCATATGTAATGACAAGGGATAAGTCTTTAAAAAGAGTCGGAAGTAAAATGATATTATAATATCTATAAATTTTAGCTTCTTTATCCTCAGCTTTAAGATAAAACTCTGCTTGCATTAATCGATTTTCTGTAAATTTAACGATCTGAGATATAGCAAAGAGTAATGTGGATTGTAAGGATCAATTGAGTATAGTTTGTTATGAACAAAGATGACATTTCTTTGTTTGAATGCCCCTGATGCTCTTGCAATTGCAAGAGCTTTTGTCGTGGGATCATTTGAAGAATTAAGAGCTGTTTGGATTAATTGATTCAGCTTTTCAAACTTATTTTGAGAAAGATTCATTATTATTCCTCTCATTAGATAGAATCATTTTTAAAAAATGATTTATGATCTTTTGATCTTAAGAATTGTTGAACCATTGCTTTCATGCCCAAATGAGAACACTCTTGTTTGAGGGCGCCATCAATATCATTATTTAAATGTTCTGTAACGTATAGGAGTGCACCTAATAGCGTTGTTGCTTTCTCTCGAGCAATAGGATCAAGCTGTAAGTCTTTTCCAGGTTCTATCTCTAAAAAAGATGCTAACCCTGACTTTAATATCAAGCCACCAAGCTGTATTTTAGTTCTATTCTCTGCTTTACGATCAGAAATTTTTATTCTCTTTGACTTGCGCTTTAGATGTTCCAAGCCCCAAGAATTTTTATTAAGTTGTTGCATAAGCTTATGCACTTTTTTGTGAAGAAGATGAAGCTTTTTGCAATTCTTTACGAGAGAGTGTTCTTCCACAAAATTTTTGAGCAGCGAATCGCCACTTCTCCTTAAGCTCTGGTTTTTTATTGGCTTCATCTACAACGTGAAGAAGTCCCCCAATAAGTGTCATAGGCTCGAGGTTGATGGTAGGGATCTTATTTAAGAGGAATAAGAATTCTTCATTCTTCTTCTTTTGTAATTCTATTTTTTCTTTTTCTAGTTTTAGAATTTTTTCGTCAAGTTTAGAGAGTTTTATATCGATAGATTGCATGATTATCTTCTTTCCAGAAATAGTTAATCCATTCTTCTTCGGAAAGCTCCCCACAGCTTTGTAAGAACAAAAATATATAAGCAGAAAAACGACAGTCCTGCAAGAGTTTTGTGCCAAAACTCTAAAGGCGCACTTAACGACGATTAAAATTCGTCTTGTGCGGCCCTGCCGGCGGCTATATATTATCGTATGGCTATTTATCATTCACATATGAGTTATACATCGAGAAGCGGGGGAGGATCCGCTTGCTCTCATGCTGCCTATATCTCAGGATCGATTGTGAAAGACGAACGTACAGGTTTGTCTTGGGATTATTCTAAAAAAGCACATGATGTTTTGTATTCAGAAATACTTGCACCAGAGAATTCACCTAACTGGGTTTATGATTCAAATTCCTTGTGGAATGAAGTCGAAAGATTTGAAGATTACATCGCTGAAAAGCGATTTAAGGGACATAAAGACTCTGAGAAAAATGCTAAAAGTTTAGCAGGGAAAGAGAAGTTTTTGTCTTCTTGTAAGACGAGCTTTAAAGCAGATTTTGCACTTCCTATAGAGATTACTGATAAAGAGCATTTGAAAGAACTTGCGCGTAAGATTGTCAAAGAATGTTATGTGAGTAATGGTTTAGTTGCTCAATATGCCATTCATGATATGAAGGGGAATCCTCATCTCCATATCATTGCAACAACTCGTCCTCTCATTGAAGGATCTTTCTCTGAAAGACGCTTTGTAATTGAGCGAGAACAACTTGTTGAGATGCGTAAGCAGATGGGAGATATCTGCAATCAATATGCACAAGAGAAGGGGTATGATTATCACCTCGATCATCGCTCCTATAAAGATCAAGGCATTAAACTTGTTGCCACAAAGCATTTAGGACCAAATGCTCGACATCGCCTTCAAGAGTTAAGCCAAAATGTGCAAGATAATGAAGAAGTCCGACAAAAAAACCTCGAGATACTTCTTAAGCATCCTGAAGAAATCATCAAAGTTGTAGCGTCTCAAAAAGCTGTCTTTACACAAGTAGATCTGGCTAAAGAAATCTTCAAACGCGTCGGTGGGGATGACAAACTTTACGCAGTTCTTAAGGCTAAAGTTGATGGAATTGAGATCCCATCTATTGCCATAATTGGGAAGACTTTAAACGACAATTCTCTCTATGAGAGCAAGAATATTCAGTTCAAAAAAGAGGATTACGTAAGAACTATTGATAGTTTTACTGCAAAAATTTTATCTGAAGAACATGCTATTTATTTAGGCGAGAATATCAAAGGACAAGTCTTTTATACGTCTCATGAGATGAAAAAACATGAGACTGCAATTTCTGAAACAGTTGTTCTTTTGAAGCAAAGAGAAACACATCACATTGCTGAAAAACATAAGTTTAATTCAATTGAGAAGATCCAAAACGAACTAGAGATAACATTTACGCAAGAGCAGATAGGTGCCATTGATCACCTTCTCTCAAATAAAGCCATAAGCGTTCTTACAGGGAAAGCGGGGACAGGAAAAAGTACTGTTCTTAAGCCTGTGGTTGAGGCTTACAGAAAATCAGGATTTAATGTTATTGGCACTGCCTTTCAAGGTAAAGTTGCTGATCAACTGGCAAATGAACTAAATATTGAAGGCTATACGCTTGATCAGTTGAATAATAGATGGAATGCCCAAGATAAACTAAAAACTATCATTGAGAATAAAGAGCTTAAGGGGCAAGCTCTTGTTAAAGCTAAAGCAGAAGTCGAACGGCTTCAAGAATGGCGTTTAACCGATAAGCATGTGGTTATTCTTGATGAAGGCAGTATGGTTCATGGCTCTTTATGGAAAAGTCTTCTCCAAGAAGTTGAAAGGTCAGGAGCACAACTTCGGATTGTCCAAGATAATAAGCAGATTAAAGCACTTTATGGGCTTGATGCAGCACGACTTATTGAAGAGAAGGTGGGCGCTTATGAGATTAAAGGTGTTGTTCGTCAAAAAGAGCAATGGATGCGGGAAGCATCCGCTCTTTTAAATGAGCATCGGATTGAAGAAGGATTAAAACCTTATTATGAACGCGGTCATTTTGATTTTAGAGAACGAGATTTTGAAAGTAAAATATCTCTTGTTGCAGATTACTTAGAAGGAATTGCGCAAGCGCCTCATCAAACTCATATGGCTTTAGCTCAGAAAAATAAAGACGTTGTTGAACTTAATGAGCTCCTCAGGGGTGCGTTAAGATCTCAAGGTAAGCTAAGTGAGGAATTTATCTTTGGACAAGAAGGAGAGGGAATCCTTAATCTACAACAATCCGCTCAAGGTCCTAAAACTCAACACTTCAGAAAATCTGCTTATGGTCGGCGATTTGCGGCAGGGGATCGTGTCATGTTTCTTGAAAATGATCATAAAGAAAGACATGTGACAACCCTTGAAAAAGGAAAAGGTGAAGGGCAGGGCATTAAAAATGGCACTCTAGGGGTCATTGAGTCCTTTGATCTTAAGCGACAAACTGTTGAAGTCAGGCTTCATGATGGGAGACTCGTTGGCTTCGATTCAAAGTCTTATGATTCTCTGACCCATGGCTATGCCGTCACTATTAACAAATCTCAAGGAGCGACCTTTGATTATTCTTATGGCTTCTTTAGCTCCTTTAACAGCAATCAACTACTCATATGGCTGACTCGTCACAAAGAATCTTTTAAAGGGTATGTCTCTAAAGGAATTGCTTCTGATTTGAAAGGGATGGTCTCTCATGTGGCCAGATCTGACTATAAAGGGCTTTCAACAGATTTTGATCTTGCGGACCATCAAAAGCCTTACTTTAATCTTGTTCAACATTATTGGGAGATTTCTAGAGACGCCGGCAATCTAAGGACAAAGATTGATAATCTTACTTTACAAGCAGATCAAGAAGGTAAAAAAATCTCTTTAAGTAAAGAATGGGGCCACTATAACGAGCTCGTTCAAACAAGAAATAAAGATGCTTCAGAGATTCTCAAGAATTGGGTTCAATGCTCTCCTTTTATGCACCAGACAGGGGTGAGACGAGAAACCTTAGAAGTTCAAGCAGGACTTCGTAAAAGGCTTTTAAGCGCTGTAGAAGAAACAGCACTCGATAAGGTTGGGACTTACTTCAACATCTCTCACCAAGCACGTAACTTATGGAAAGAGATCTCGAAGACGCATCCAGGTTCTTTATCATATCACCATCCAGAATATGAGGCTTACGCCACGATTAAGGACACGCGAAATGAACTTGCCTATGAGATCGCTAGCTTTCCGATGTTGTATAAACCTTTATTCAGAGTCAGCGAGCAGAATGGAGCTTATGTGACACATAGCGGTAGTATTCAGGGGAAACGCCCCCAAGGATTTAAATCTGTCCTGGGCCAAGCTGAGCAATATATAAATCAAAGAAAAATACAAGCTTTTGAGAATACGCTTAAATTTGAAGAGAGGACTCATTATAAGCAAGTCTTGGAGTATAAATCACTTCAACATCAAAGTGTCGCTCTCTCTCAACACTTTAAAGAAATGAGAAGTACGGCTGTGTTGTCAGAAATTCTTGAGTCTAATCAACTGAAGAATCAAGAGATCGCTTATCAAAGAGATACGCTTGCTTATAAAATTGTCTCTAATTACGGCAACACGCAACCTTTTATTGAAAAACTTAGTCTTAAAAGCGAGCTTCTCTTAAAGCATGCTATATTTGGAGAAGTCAGAGAGTTGATTGGCTCTTATGGGGAGACTCAGAGTATTGAAGAGAGAACACAGCTTGCTGATAAGCTCGTCTCATTTATCCTGAAAGAGCAGGGGAGTGTTGATAAAGGCCTTTATGGCCTCTTAAAAGAACAGAATTTAGATCTTCAGAAGCTTAAGTTTGAGCAGGGTTGGCTTAAGGCTCACCAAGAAGGTAAAGACTTATCGATTAAAACGATTGATGAACTTGATAAAGCCTATAAAGATCTATCAGCTTATAGAGAAGGCAAGAAAACTTCACCTAACTGGGATATTCTTAAGTCGGAAAACGTTAAAGATCGAAACTCTGATAAATCTAAGTTCAGCAATAATTTAAAACGTCAAAGACAAAACTTCCAAGAAAACAAGCAAACAATTAATACCTATGAGCGTGAAGAAGTGCTTTCTTGTTTAAATAGGTCACATATAGAAGGTATTTTTGCGCGTCATATTGATGGATGGGTCTCAACTCCTAAAAGTACCTATCATCAAAATGAAATCAGATATGGTTCAAAAGGTGGATTTGTGATCAATAGAGATACAGGTGTTTGGTATAACTTTTCTGCTGGAGTAGGAGGGGACATATTTAAATATGTAAGCCACTCTCAAAACCTTACCTATGGCGAAGCCGTCAAGCAGATTGGTACTGAACTTAATGCACCTCAAATCATGCATATCAATTGGGAATTGAGAGAAAAAAAGCAAAATGAGCTTAAACTTCAAGCAGAACGAGAAGAACAATTAAAAATAGAAAAATCTCAGGAAAAGACGAACAAGCTTTATGAAGCATCACAACCTATCCAGGGAACCATAGCTGAGCAGTATTTAAGAGAACACCGTAAGATTAAAACTGCAGAACTTCCACAAGATTTAAGATTTATCCCTCAATTTAAGGATTATGATTCTAATAAAACTTTTCCTACACTAGCTTCTTTTGCGCGAGATGTTGAGGGTAAGCTTTCATCGGTACAAGTCACATGCTTAGACCCTTATACAGCTAACAAAGCAGATATTGAGGTCAAAAAGCGTTCTTTAGGAACGATTAAAGGAACTGTTGTAGAGATTCAGGTTAGTGAAGGTCCCACCTATATAGCAGAAGGAATTGAAACAGCATTATCCTTGAAAGAAGTTCAAATAAAGGGTAGTATACTTGTATCTTTAGGCCTTTCGAACATGAGTCATATCAATGCTCATTTGAAGAAAGAAGAGCCCCTTATCCTCTGTGCAGATGCAGATGATCCTCATTCTGCGGCATGGAAGACATCAGAAAAAACATTAGAGAAATTACAACAAGAAGGATTCAAGGTCTCAATTATAAGACCTCAAGGAGAAAAAGGCCGTGACTTTAATGACGTTCTTAAAGAAGAAAATGCAGAAGCTGTGCGGACCTACTTTGAACAGAATAAAGCATTCACAGCATCTGAAAGCAAAAATTCCACCATTGAACCTGAAACTCCTCGCTCTTGGAATGAACCCTCACAAGACAAAAAACTTACGCCGCAAGAAGAAGATTTTTTAAATAATGAAGCTTCAAAAAGTTCTCAAGCTCAGGAACAAAAGCCACGAGAAGAAAAAATTGTTCTTCCATCAGATTGGCAAGAAGAATTTAAACGAGAATATTTAAGGAAAAATCCTGAGGCAGCTCTTCGAAATACTGAAACTAATGAGGAAGCAGCTAAGCCACTCACTTCTTATGAAGTTATCCATAAATATAAATCACTTACTTGGAAACTTGATAATGTTTCATCTGAATCAATTTTGAAGGATGCTCAGAAAGAGTTTAATGAGCTGATTTCGAAAGCTTCTCAAGATAAAGCTTTAATGCGGCAAATTCTTCTTGAGGATAAACAGATCGCCAAACAAATAACAACAATTGCAGAACAACAGAACAAAACACTCAAGCATGAATCTTCATTTGAAAGATAACATTTTGTCACATAACTAATTCACTACCTGCTATGTGGTAGATTAAAACATTTATCTTTGTTGTTTCTCACAAAACGGAGGAAAGAATGTTTTATGAGAAAAATGTTCTAGTAAATATCAAACACATAATGTATGATTTCCTATAATGTGAGAAGGCATACACTATGAGCACCTCTGTATTTGTTGGTAGACAAGATGAACTTGAGCGACTCGAGGCGTTATTCACAAAAAAATCTGCAAGTTTAGTTGTCGTGAGGGGTCGGCGTCGTGTTGGAAAAAGTCGTCTTATAGAAAGATTCTCTCAAGGAAAAACTTTCTTTTCGTTTTCAGGAATTCCTCCAGCAGAGGGCACGAATGCACAATTACAGCGAGATATCTTCGCAAAACAACTTGGAAATCAGATAGGGTTACCAGGGATTCAATCCCAGGATTGGAGTGATTTATTTACTCTGCTAGCAAGACAAGCGCAACATGGTCGAGTTGTAATTTTATTTGATGAAATCTCGTGGATGGGATCTCTGGACCCAACTTTCTTAGGAAAGCTAAAAAATGCGTGGGATATTGAGTTTCAAAAGAATCCCAACCTTATCCTTATTCTATGTGGCTCTGTTTCAACTTGGATCGAGAAAAATGTTATTAGCAGTACAGCATTTTTTGGAAGAATATCCCTATATCTAACTTTAGATGAACTCCCTTTACACGATTGTCATGCCCTTTTAAAAGCTCAAGGGTTCTTAGGCTCTATGTATGAAACATTTAAGGTGCTATCTGTTTCAGGTGGAATTCCTTGGTATATAAGCCAAGTACAGCCAAAGTTAAATGCTGATGATAATATTAAAAACCTATGCTTTCGCAAAGATGGCATCCTTTTCAATGAATTTGATCTGATATTTCACGATTTGTTTGAGAAGCGAAGCGAGATTTACCGGCCCCTCATAGAAGCATTAGCAAATGGGGTTATGGAATTTAATGAAATCTGTGAAACTCTAAAATATCAAAAAAGTGGATCTGTGAGTGGTTATCTTGAAGATCTTATGCATTCTGGCTTTATTGCACGTGATTATACTTGGGATCTTAAATCAGGTAAGCCTTCACGTTTAAGTCATTTTCGTCTTAGTGATAATTACATGAGGTTTTATTTGAAATTTATTAAGCCCAATAAACCCAAAATCCTTCAAGATCGGTTTAAGGATAGCGGGATTGATATTCTTCCAGGGTGGCGCTCTATACTCGGCTTACAATTTGAAAATTTAGTTCTTAAAAATCGCACCAAAATTTGGGAGCAGCTCGGAATAAAAGCACAAGATATCGTGGCGGATAACCCTTATTTTCAACGTAAAACAGTGAAAACTCCAGGTTGTCAGATTGATTATCTTATTCAAACGCGTTTCAATACATTATTTGCTGTTGAGATCAAATTTTCACAAGCTGAATTAAAAATAGATATTGTACACGAGATGAAAGAAAAATTAAGTCGTTTGATATTACCACGTCGATTTTCCTGTTGGCCTATACTTATTCATGTCAATGGCGTTCATGAGAGTATAGAAGAAGCAGGATACTTTACGAAAATTATAAATTTCGGAGATTTTCTTGCGAATGAAGATCCGCTTAAAATTAAGCATAATATATAAAACGGTTAAATGAGAGGATTATTTCTCACGCTCATATTAATGACGGCTTCACTTTTCATTCTAGCTTTATAAAGATCATACTCAAGTTGTAGTTCAAGCCAAAAGCGGGCAGGGGTTTTAAAATACTTTGCAAGCCTTAAGGCTGTATCTGCGGTTATTGAGCGTCTATTTCTAATAATTTCACAGAGTCTTGCGGGTGTTACATCTAGATCTCTAGCTAATTTATTTTGGCTAAGACCATTTGGGACCATAAATTTGCGTTCTAAGTAAAGTCCTGGTGATTCTGGAGGGGTAGTGAATTGGTCAGTCATTTATTTATCATCCATAAATTAGCATTTCGCATAACGAAACGATAAATAAGAAATTAGAAAATGTCAACCCATAGGTAATGAAATTCCTACCTAAGTAGATTTTACTCATGGATGTTAATGATTTTCCTTGTAAGCATTGATGAATATTTTTTGTTAAGTTCTAAAAATTAAAACTTTAAAAGAAGCTCAAGTTAGAACATTAAAAGGGGAGATAAGGTTTGAAGTTTATATATAATTTTTTTATTTTTCTTCTATATTTTTTATCCATAAATTGTTCAGCCACAGAATTCAAACTAAATGATTATAAATGTACAAATAAAACTCCTACGGCTTATACACTTGCTCTTTTAGATAAATCGATGGTTAGCTGTGAGATAGAGGAAGATGATAGAATTCCTGAAGCTATTCGACCATTTGTTCATATTAACACAAAATCAATAAAAAAGCGCTCCATAGAGAGTAAGTCTTTTCCAGCAAAAGATGATCTTCCAGAATATTTTATAGTTCAAATGAAATGTAGAAAACCTATATTGCGCTCTGCTTTTTTAACACAAGCTCTTTTATCAGGAGAAGATTCTAAGAGAGATGAAATTACTCTAGATGAGAGTGAAGAAGAGGAGAAGGAATTTTTATCTAGCAGTGAAAGTAGTATCTACGAAAACGAAGATGATGACGACATATCTTCCTCTTTTAGTGCCGAGGAGGAGGATGAACTTGAATATACAGCTTCAATGTTATTATTTCCTGTATTAAATGAACCAAATAAAATGCTGTCTTATCTTTTAGGAACCTGGCCTTCTCTTTTAAATACGTCGTCCATAGTTCCTTGGTTTGGACTAAAAATAGTAGCTTCAATTGGTGTAGCTTCGACTTTAGAAGATAAAAATAATGAGCTTACCAGCATTAAGGAAGTCGTTACAGAAACTCACCGACAAGCAAAGCCTATAAGAGGCAGTGGAAAACAACAAAAGGGTTTAGGAGCAGTTAGGGATTTTGACATCGATCCAGCTAGTGATGGCCTTGAAAAAGTAAGACTCAAGCCAGTAAAAAATTGGGGCAGAGCCCTTTTAGATGGTGATGATTTCTTGAAATTCCATTTAGCCACTAAAGGTCAGAAAGATTTTGATAATAGCCAATCTATGTACGAAGTTGCGAGAGAAGCTTATAAGCATTATTCAGAAAGTGCTATTCATAAAGATTTTACACCTTTTTTAGATGAGCCCGTTGTAGGTGAAAATAAAATTAAACTTGATACCTTACTTAAGAATAATTGGAAAAAATACTTCGATAAAGATCAATTGTTATACTTGCATTGGTCTTTTTGGTTTCGTGCAAGAGGAGAAAGTGATATTTCTTCAATCTTAACAAAAATTAGAAAAGATCCATTAATCACAATAGTAATTGGAGGTCAAAAATATAATCCGCTCCAACTTATACGTTCCTTACCTATTCAGTCTGGTAAAGATTTTTATTGGTTTGATCGAGGTTCATGGTATCGAATACTCCCCACAAGATTTCGAGCAATTCGTAAAAGAATCGATGAAATAACGGTTGAGCAAGAAGATTTATTTTTGCCAGATTATGAGATTGATACAACTGAACAAGGTGACACTCAAAGTAAAGACTATAAAGAATTAGCATATAATAAATCTATAATAGAAACAATGAAAGCACAAATAGGCCCAGGAAAACCTATTGCTGAAGCAGTACTACTTGATCGTGAAAATGCTCGCCTAGGGGGAACAGGAAACCAATTTGAATTTTCAGATATTTTTATGCAACTTGCAGATAAAAAATATTATCTGATCCATGTAAAAAGAGAAAATGCTAGAGAATTTGATCATCATCGAACACAAGCTGAGAGGTGCGCTTTATTTCTCGGTCAAAATTTAGATAGATGGATTTTGCCTGGTTTATTGATTACGGGGATATTGCAAGATTTTTACAAGAAGCATATTAATCTTCCAATAAAAACAAGCCCCGATCCTAAAAATCCTAAAAATGTTAAACAAACAGAACAATCCTGGAGCTCAACTTTTAAAGACAAATTTAAGGATATAAGAAAAGAATTTTTAAGTTCAATAGAAAGTAAAACCAAAAAACAAAAATCCAATGAATTCATTAATATGGTTTATAAAAAGATTCTAAACGTAAATAAAGGAACAAGAAAATTAATAAAAAAAATTGTAGAACATACTGAAATAAAATCATTAATTGCTCGTTTTCAACCATATGAAGATGCATTATTTAGATGTTTCGACGCTATAGAAGATTTAATTTCATATAGCAAAATAATAAGCGACTCTGAAAAAACATCAGGATCAATCGAATCAGTAAATATAGAATTTATAAAAGGTTTATTTGAACAAGCATTGGCTTTTTTAGAAAAACATCCATCTTTAGCCAAAAAACATAAAGGGGTCCTTTCTCAAAATGCCCGAAAAAATATTACAATTGTCCAAGCTATAGTAAAAGACGGATCTGAAAGCACAAAATTTAATAAGCAACGGCTTTGGGGCGTAGATCAAACAAGAAAGATTATCGAAAAAGAAGGTTTTAATTTTAAGGTTGTATTTATAAAAGATAAAACGAAAATTATTAAGAAACGTAAAAGAGATTCAATCACTATTGTTGAAACGGATGTGGGTGACAATACGAACAGAGATATTGATATCATTTCTGAACCTGGCTCCAAAAAAATGAAATTGCATGATCTATCCCCAACGTCTCAACATGTATCCTCCAGTCTTCCTATCTTTGCTGAAGTAAAATTACTAAAATCAGAAAATTCAGCTTTAATTGATTTTTCTTCTACATCTAAAATGGAAGGTATTGAATCAACAATGGATGATGTATGATATAAATTTTCTATTTAAGGAGATTTCTCTAATTTTTAATACATTTAGAAAATATAATGGGATATAAAAAATGCATTGGAAAATATTAATTATAACATTTATTTTATTCTTAGAATGTTCATTTAAATGCTTTTCAAGTTTATCTTTTAATCATTTTAATGATGAAATTACTCAAAAAAATAAGTACATTTTATATGATAGTCATGAAGTATCTTTTGAAGAAACAGTTCCAAATACTGAAACTTTGAAACTCAAATTTAATATACCTCAAGAGTTTGTACCAGAAATAGAATCTCCATCAAAACTATCTTATCATCTTCGTTATCATTTAAGTATTTTTGATAATGTGGTAAATTCACTAGAAAATTATATAAGTGTATTAACCAATGTCATACCAGCTTCAAACTTACTATTGTTTACTCGAAATTGTTTTATTGAACATGCTGCCCGCTATATACTTTACGAGGAAAGTAGATTAGGGCACAAGGATGAAAAGGATACATTTGAAGCTATCGAAATAATTCAAGAAATATCTCCTTCGTTAGATTTAAAAGTATGTAGCAGGGCGCTTTTTGAGTGGGCTCCTGATGATGAGGGGTTATTTGTAGGATCTTCTCCTCTAATGTTTTCATCTATTTATGAAATTCTTAAAATTATGCGACAAAATGATAATGCCACAATGCAAGAGAATATTGATAATTTCAGGCAGCATTTGAAGGATCTGAAAATTTTTCGAAGGTATTTTGATATTAGTGAACATTTGCGAGTAACGCTTCCTATGATAGAAAAAATTAGGAAATTAAAAACTCCTAATGCAAATACTGAAGAAGAGGAATTAATTACAATATTAAATAGTCTATTATGTATAAATGAAAATGTTCCATATAAATTCCAAACTTTAGATTTATCAAGCTTTGTTTCTAAGAAAAAAAAGCTTCTCTCAAATCGCAATCATTCTGCTCATGCACTGGTTCCTTGGATGATGTTGAGAAATCTGGGACTAGTAAGCGTGCATGCAACTTCTCCAATATTTAAAGATGTTTTATTTTTACCACAAAATAGACAGATTTTACATGAAGCCTTACCGATGATCGTTGAGGAGTCTGAACATTTTATAGGGCTTATTGAGAAGTTTATAATCTTAGAAATAAAAGCAGCTTTAAGAGAGGATGTCTCAATTGAAATAGCTGATGATGCTCCATCTTTCCCGTCTATATCACTATTAAGCAATTATGGAGCAGATGCCGCATATTTACATAAAATTATAAGAATTTTTGAGAATTTTGATTTTAATTGCGTTCCGTCAATACATGTAATTTTAAGACTTATGGATATTTTAGGTGAAATTTCTAAGAATCTTTCGCCCACTATTGCAAGCTTAAATCCAGATTTTTGGAATAATTTAAAAAGATTACGTGATTCAGGCCAACACGGGCTCTCATTTCAAAGAAGATTAGTTAAGGCATTAGAGGAAGAAAAAAGCATAATTCCACTTGTACTCAAAGATTTTAGTGAACTTTTCGATTTTGCTAAGCATACATTAGATGTTTTTCCAAAAGATTGGTCTTCTTTACAAAATTTTTATAAGGCGCCACAAACTAATTTAATTCGTATCGAAGGAAAAGGCGTGGATAAGCTTATGTCTATGCTTTATCCTCTGTACCTTACAATTGATGATAAAGAAGAATTAATAAATACTGCCGATTTATATATAAATCCAGAAGATAGCCTATTATTAGTGAGAGCAGTCATTGAAAGAAAACGACCTATTGATGAGAATATCAAACAAAAAGAATTTACTGCAAATGTCGATAATTTACCTGTTTCTAAAAACACAAAGAAAAAATTAAATGAAGCATATAAAACTATAAAAACCAAGGGATTTTTAGGTAATGAAGAAGAAGAACATGAAAAAAAATCAGAAGATTTATTAAAGACATTAACTGGTATTAAAATTTTAACAAGCGAAGAAGTAAGATATTCTTTAAAAAAATTAACTGAAAAAGATGATCGAGGAGGTACTGTTTTTAATGATGCTACTACCTTTAAATATCTTGAAGCTAAATTACAAGAAATAGGCATTATAGATCCAAAAATTATAAAAATATGGCAGGATAAATGGGAAAAAATAAGAAAACCAAAAAATAATGAACACACTAAAAAAGAAAAAGATAAAAGCACGGATGATGTAAGAACGATTATTCAAAATTCTGTTATTGCGAGTGAAGAGATTTTAAAATTTCTGAAGATGATTCATGATGTATTAGGAGGAGCTTCAGGTAACAGAGAAATATTCTTTAAAGATCAAAATATTGCACTTTCAGTAGAGCATCATTTAACAATGATCCGTCATTATTTAGGATTCATGCAAGAAGCTAATAACTATGTAAACCGTCATGATATGAATGATCCAGATTTTTTTAAAATTATTAAGTTTTTTTGGGAGATAGAAGGCAAAGTGAAAGAATTTTCCATGATGGGAAATGCTTTTGCACATCTACATGATGTAACTCATCAGGCTAATATTGAAAGTGGTAGTCATGGAAGAAATTGGGTAAATTGGAGGAATATAACTTTATTTTTGGATGGTATATGGGGTCTGACAATCATAGGAACGAAAAGTTACTCTAAGGCCTATTTATTACTAAATTGTTTCTTAATCTTCACCTCTTTTATAGAAAATCTGCAACATTCTACCATAAGAACAACTGTTTCCCTGTATTTTTTCTTTATCTAATCCCTAATTTTTTAAATTCTTTTCAATTGGTTATTTTGTTTTTCAGAGCAAACTAGAAAAACAAATAATTTCTGATATAGATATGTAAATTGCATCTATGTGATTATAAAAAATGTTGTTCTTTAAGGTGGAAAACAGTACATTAAGAAGTGTATCTATTTTTTTCTAAAAGAGATTAAATAGCTTTAATTCTCAGATCTTATACAGGGGGAGAAACTAAATTGATTACAAGATTTTTTTATGTTTTTTTGATGCTTTTTATTTTTAAAAATGCATTAGCCATGAAAATCGAATATGAATATGATTTTGGCGATGACTCCAATGAGCACCATATTAGTGCTACTATAAGTCTTGAAAGCAAAGATACGGATCCTACAAAACCTTCCATGAAATCAAATTATGGTAGACTTGGTGCAACAATACTAAGAGGCGCAAGCGAGAATAATCTTAGACCTATTTACATAAGAGGAATTCAAGATATACACCTAGCTTTTGTGAGAGCGTTAATGAAAAAAACACATGAAATTGCAACAGAAAGAGAAGTCCCTGTAGCATTGTATTTTTACAGAACAGACAGCACAAAGCATAACATCCTTGAAGCAGAATGGGCTCCTCTTCAAAAAGAAATAGATGCATTTTATGTGAATCCATATGAAAAATATTTAAACGGTGATTTCTCAGACTCTGATTAGCTTGCCGTCATATATGGATCGGTCCATATTGCAAGGTTTAAAATAAGATGCTTGGCTTTATAAAGTTAGCTTGTTGTCATATCTTCGGCTCTGTAAAATAATTTGTGTAAGTAGCCATGAAAACTACCTAATTAATGTTAAGAAGAAGGAGGATTTATGTCTATAGAAGACACATTAACATTATATGAGCTTGCAAACAAATAGCGAAACAATTTAGATGTAGGGCGTTTTTCAAGAACTTTTCCGTAGATCCTTGAGGTCTATAGTTATTGGAATGAAAAATCTCTCTAAGGAGGGACTATTTGTCGGGTTTATCTATCTCTGGCATAGCAACATAGCGATAAAAACTAGCTCTTGAGATTTTAAGGAGCTTACAAATTTTAGGCACCGTCAACTTAACTTTCATAAATTTCTCTGATAAGATTTTTTACAGTTGCAATTAAAGTAGAGTTGTTTGATGTCTTTAACGAAAGCTCCTAAGCGTCACCGATTTCCCTTATCCATTATTAACCAAGCCATATGGCATTATCACCGGTTTAATAACAGCTACAGAGACATTCAAGAACAGATGGCTTTTCGAGGAATTATTTTGAGTCATGAAACAATTAGAGAATGGTGCCATAAATTTGCTCATCACTTCTTAAATATTATTAAGAAACGTGAGAGGATTCCTTTTGATAAATGGCACCTTGATGAAATGAATGTTAAGATTAATGGACAGTGGTTTGTTCTCTGGAGAGCTGTTGATCGAGAAGGACTAGAGCTAGATGTCTTTCTTCAAAAACGCAGAAATAAGAAGTCAGCCATTAGATTTCTGAGTCGATTATTAAGATCTTATCCTACTCCCAGAGTGATCATCACTGATAAGTTGAAAAGCTATATTAAGCCTATACGCTTTATGTGTCCTAAGGTTGATCATAGAACGCATAAGAGACTTAACAATCGAGCTGAGAATGCTCATCAGCCCACACGACGAAAAGAGAAGATTTTGATAAAGTTTAAATCAACTCAAGGGGCTCAAAGGTTATTGTCACTTATGGGAAAGGTAAGAAATCTATTTGCAGTAGAAGTGGGGCGATACAAGAAGAAAGCCTCTGAACAGCGATTTGCTTTTGCTGCCGCCAAGGCCATTTGGCTCAAGGCGGCTCTCAAGATACTTGATGCCTAAAAGATCAGACATCAACCATAAATCCATCATGCTCTCGTTAAGTTGACGGTGCCATATTTAAAGGTTTTCAGAGAGAGCTTTGCACAAAAGGAACCCAAATACCTAGACACCGCGGTTGGATATGACTGGTGCTGTGCCTACGTGTATTACCTTTTAAATCAAGTAGGGATCGAACTAAACATCAAACCCATTCTTCACTATGAAGGGACGCTTGGCTGCGTTAAAACATGGTATTTATGGGCCTTACAACTAAATACTTTTATTCCTTCTTCTCAAGATCCTGAACCAGGTGACCTTGTTTTGTTTGACCATCTTATTGAAGACGTCGAGTTAGACCACATAGGGATTGTCATTGAAAATAAAGAAGGCCATATACTTTCTTCGGAAGGAAACTATCATAATTGTTCAGGAGTATTTAATCGGGATAAAGATCAGCATATTAGAGGCTATATTCGTTGGTCTTAGCCCCTCAGGAGACATCCATTATCAAATTCAAATGGCAGGAATTAGGGTCTTTCAGTTTGGTTAGGAAATGCAACAAGATCCTTCCTCACATTAATGATTGTTGTATTCGAACACTTGATGGTATCTACGTAAAATCATCCGATTTTGCATTGATAAGATTTGTAAGCTGCTCAAAATCTCGAGAGCTAACTTTTACCGCTATATTGCTATGCCATAGGCCAGTAAGAATGACCCCGTAACCACCTTAGAGTAACTTTTCATTCCATTGATTGTCAGACCCCTTCTTGCGCTTTTAAACCCAAAAGAAATTGATTCTTTTCTTGCAAGGTTTCCAATTACTGATATCTGGGGGATTGGCTACAATTATGCCAAGTACCTTTTAACTCATAATATTGATACAGCACTCAAGCTGAAACAATCCCCTCCTAAATGGATACGTCAAAAGATGGGTGTCGTCGGAGAAAGAATCGTCACAGAGCTTAATGGCAAAATCTCTTATGAATTAGAAGAAGAGAATGATGCTAAGAAAATGATTACAGTTTCCCGTTCTTTTAAAGAGCCTAAAACAGAATACGAAGAAATAGAAAGTACCATCTCAGCTTTTGTCGAAAGAGCAGCTGAGAAGTTAAGAGGAGAAGGGAGAGTCACTGCTCAAGTGTTGGTATTTATTAAAACAAATAGATTTTCAGAAGAAAACTATTATTCAAATTCTCATCTTATCCATTTAGATATTGCAACGGACTACACACCCAATCTTTTAAAAGCAGCTAAGGAAGGTTTAAAGAAAATCTTTAAAGTTGGATTAAGTTATAAGAAGGCAGGAGTTTGTTTAATGGAACTAGTTGATAAAGAACAAGTACAATACTCTCTCTTTACGCGTCCTTCACATAAACATGAAATCCTTATGCAAACGATTGATCACCTTAACAAAAAGTATGGCAAGAGAGCTGTAAGCTATGCAGCTGTCGGACAGAAAGCTTTAATATTAACATCTAGAGAACATCTCTCCTCAAAATATACAACTTCTTGGAATGAACTTGCAAAAGTAAGATAACCTTAGGCAAACTTAATACAATTTGGATCATTATTTTTGGGTGCATTCACATATTGACTTACTGCATGGCAGGTAAGTTCAGTATACTCTCGAGGATAGAGCATCGCCATCAATTCTTCCGTATTGTTATTTTCGGGATCAAGCCAATGGTTATAATTATGGGATTCAATGATAACAGGCATTCTAGCGTGATAAGGCTTTAATAAAGAATTCGCGTCAGTTGTAATAATAGCTGCACTGACAATCTCCACAGTTTCGTCACCCCCTAGCCAGTAATCATAAATTCCAGCAAGCGCAAAAGGTTTATACTCTTTCATGTAAAAGAAATAAGGTTGCTTTGCTCCATTGGAAGAGGTCCATTCATAAAATCCTGAAGTTGGAATCAAGCATCTTTGTTTTTGGAAGGCTTTCTTATAATAAGGCTTTTCTTTTAAAGTTTCAAAGCGAGCATTAATAGGCTTCGGCGCTTCATTTGGATTCTTGGTCCATGAAGGAATAAGACCCCAATGAGCTAAATGGAGGTGCTTATCATGAGTTTCTGTATCTTGGGAAATAATTAAAATACTTTGAGAGGGCGCTATATTGTAAGAAGAGGAGAAGGTACCTTCGTCTTTTAGGTTAAACTCAGCTTTAAGCTCATTAATTTTAGCAAAGAGAGTAAATCTTCCGCACAAAGAGTTATGCTCCTTAAGTTTCACTAGCCACTGTAAGAGAAAATAGGAAATACCTCAACAAAATTGCCTTTATTATACTTGAGCTTCAAATAAGGACTTTTATCGAGAGAGGTACGTAACTCTTATTATAATAAATCAATTAATTTACGATATCCACAAAGAATTCAGCATTTTATATAAATTACAGTGAATTGAATTTACTTCAAGAAGTAGGATTTTAAATGCAAAGATCTAACTACTGCTTAGCAGCTTCATAAAATAAGTTTATAGGCACCCTGATTACTAGAACACAGCTTATCTTTATAAGTGCTTTAAATAAGTACGTAGAGTGCCTAAGCGTGTAGTGGTAAATGGGTAGATTTAACCTCGCCTCTTTTCCAACCCTAGTGAGCATCTTCCTGAAAGTATAGACAGTCTTAGGCAATCATTATATCAATATCTTTTTCTGGTAGCAGTTTATGCCCTTCAAAAACGGTAAGAATAACAATACTACTGTCAAATAAACGATAAACAATACGGTAATTTCCTTCAATCAACTCCCTTAATTCTATTCTACTCAAATCTGGCACCATTCGCCCCATAGAAGGAAAATTTTCTAATGCTTTAGCTCGTTCGATAATAGAACTTATCAAATTTTCTGCAATTAAAGGGGAAGATCTTTGAGCGATAAAATCTTGAATCTCTTCAAGCCTTTCAAGAGCTTGTTTCGTCCATATAAGATTCATTTTTTAAGGGCTTTTACCAATTTCTCTTTAACTTGAGTTGTTGTATAGGTTAAGCCTTCTTCAGCATCCTTAAGGCCTTTTTCAATTGAATGATAAAAGCGTTCTCTATATTGAAGAGCATCATAATCGTGTGGTGATAAAAGGACACCAACTGATTTCCCATTTTGTGTCAAAACCACAGGGTGCCCAGTATCCTTAATGTGGTTAATCCAGTGTGATACTTGGCTCCTAAATTCAGAAACAGGAACAATATCTTGAGAGAGGTCTATATTTTTCATTTACGATCTCCTTATAAGATTATTATATACAATATTTCGTACTTTTAAAAGTACAATTATAAGTACAAACATATATATAAATAAAAAATGTTGGCACCCAAATTATTAAAGACTCTGATGAAAAAACTTTTGGATTCATCCAAATTTTATAGAAACTAGGAAATGATGTCAGAACGCGCCGTTGAAGTTGAACATATAACTCTTTATCGCTAGATTATTCAATATGGAACTTAAGAAGAGGATCATGTGGTATTTGGAAGCCAAGACTAGGATATAGCTTGAGAGTTGATGAAAATTATATGAACCTAAAAGGAAGGGCATAGACCTTATTTAAGTACAAATTGTTTCACTTATCATTGAAAATGGGACGAAGATTCTTGCAAGAAAATAACCTGCCTTATAAATTAATACAGTCACAATGGGACTCTGGCCATAATAGAACACCATTTCCTGAAAATCCTCACTTATTAAAAAGGACACTTGGTACATGGAAATGTAAAAAGGGACATTTCTGGTATGAAACTATCGAATCGAGAGCCCATTATCAAAAATGTCATATGTGTCAGACATCAAGACGCGCAACGGAAGTTTATAATTTACAGTATCTACGTCCTGATCTTGCAGCTCAACTCCATCCTACTAAAAATAAGAATGTGATAACTGATAAGCTAAGTCCGCGTAGTAGTAAAATCATGACATGGTTCTGTGAGAAAGGCCATGAGTGGGAAGCTAGAGTTTGTGTAAGAAGTGAAGGTCAAGGTTGTCCTGAGTGTAGTAATAGAAAGGTTGGAAAGAGTAATAATCTTGCAGTTTTATATCCCAATGTGGCTGCTG
Source organism: Candidatus Paracaedimonas acanthamoebae (assembly GCA_017307065.1). Classification (NCBI taxonomy): domain Bacteria; kingdom Pseudomonadati; phylum Pseudomonadota; class Alphaproteobacteria; order Holosporales; family Caedimonadaceae; genus Candidatus Paracaedimonas; species Candidatus Paracaedimonas acanthamoebae. The sequence continues at coordinate 347 of JAFKGL010000028.1, read as the reverse complement.
AGTGGGATTATGAAGAAAATGGAGACTTAACGCCTGATCAAGTTGTTCCGGGAAGTAATAAAAAAGTAGGATGGAAATGTAACAAAGGGCATAAATGGAAAGCTGTTATTACATCAAGAGTTAATAAGGGGAATGGATGTGTTCATTGCTATAGGGGACGGGGTAAGTCTTAAAATTAAATGCTTTTTTAAGTTATTCAGGTATTCTGTGGAAGAACCCCCAAAAGTGTTCGTTTTGAATTAGGCCACAGGTTGGAAAACTTCTTTTATTATATGGTTCTCTAACTTTCATTTTACGAACGAAACTTTTCTCCTGATATGTTAACCCGCCTAAAGGATGCCTATACC
>JAFKGL010000027.1 GCA_017307065.1 Candidatus Paracaedimonas acanthamoebae | reverse complement strand
AAGAGTTCGTCAACTCTTCAACCCTATACAATTATAGTAACAAATTTCACCAAAAATATCAACAAATTTCTGTCACGAATTTCAAAAATCACCCCCCCTCACATGCCAAAAACGCATATCTTCTTTCTCTAAAAAGCACTCGTTCCTCTCACAAATATTATTGATAATGGAGAAACAATACTTATATCTATTTTGTTAGGAATTTTTTACAACGGATGATGAAATGAAACTACGCTCTTTACTTACCTCAGCCCTGATCAATGCTTGTGCACTTTCTCCAAGTTGGAGTTCTAGCCTCAGTGACGAAGGACGAATATCCTTAACTCGCCCGTCTTTTATGGCTCCTCCCTCTGAAACCACGCAAGAACCTCAAGCATCATCTTCAACAATCACACCCTCATCTTCTTTAAAAACAATCGCTAATGATACACTAATCCCTATTCTTGATTTTCTGCCTGCAGCTGATCTTTCTCGCTTATGGGGAACAGGCGATAAGAGAACCCAACAACGCTTGGCACAAGTGATTCAAATCTTTGCCTTAGAATATAATGCGCCTCCTCGAGCATCAAAATTTTATCCTAGGAAAAATATATTCAAACCGTTACCCGTTAATTTTTTTAATATTATGGCTTCCAGATTCCCTTTTTTGACCGAATTAAACATACCGTGTTATCAAATTTCCTCTGAAGTTTTTGCTGAGGCGATACCTCTATTAAGTGGTTTAAAAAAGCTACAATTAAGCGGATCGAACCGCTGGGAATCAACAATCTTGCCTGAGAACTTTTCTCAACTTACAAACCTTACTCACCTAAAAATGGCTGATAATCGTTTTCAAAACGATAGCTTACCCGACTGTATTTTTCCATTAACACAATTAGTAAGTTTGGATATAAGTTCTAACTCTCTCTCAATTTTACCTAAAGAATTTTCTCAATTTAGAAAACTTAAACATCTCGATGTGACTAATAACCCATTTAATGATGAAAGGCTTCCTTCTGTTCTCCTTTCATTACCAGACTTGCATAGCTTAGCTGCAGCTCACTGCCACTTAAGATATTTACCTGATACTCTCTCGAGATTACAGAACCTTACCGATTTAGATTTATCTCATAATTCTCTTTCCGAAAATGCTGCCTCCGAAGGAATTACCACTTCACCATACCTCATGAGATTAAACCTAAGGTCCTGCGATTTGATAACTTTACCAAAAAATTTATCTCACTCTATAAATCTTACTTCCTTAGATATCTCTGACACTCAATTTAGTGATGAGACTCTGCCTCCTGTTATTTCGTCATTAACAAGTTTACGTAGTTTAACTGCAACTCGCTGCAATTTATTGCATTTGCCTAACCTCTCTAGACTACAGTACCTTACTGATTTAAGATTAGACGATAATAACATAGGGCAAGACCTTACTTCTCTCGATCAAATCTCTCTCTTAACAAATTTAAGAACCTTAATTCTCCGAAATAATGGTTTAACAGGGTATCAAAATTTCTTTCAGCTTCCGGACCTTACTGATTTAGATTTATCTCATAATTCTCTCTCTGGAAATGCATCACCTCAAGGACCTATTACATCAACGCGCCTCATGAGATTAAACTTAGAACAGTGTAACTTATCAACATGTCTTGAAATTCTTTTTGAATTCCCGATGCTTACAGCTTTAAATTTAAGTTATAATAACTTTGAAAATGATAAGTTTCCTGAGAAAATTCTATTACTATCTCAACTAAAAGAACTCAACGTCGGTGGTCGCTTCCTAAAATCTCTTCCTGAAGAAATTGTAAATCTCTCTCATCTAACCCATTTAACCATCAATTCTTATAATTTTGATGTAACCTCTCTTCTACCTTTATTGAAATTAGGCCATCTAATGATGGTAGATGTAAAACATGACCAATATTTAAAATCAAATTTATCGACAGAACTTCAACCCTATCGAAACATTTTTAAAGACTTCGATTCGTCTGGAATTGATTCATTTTAAAAATGATTTTTATATTACCCCCTTTCTTAAGAAGGGGGGTTTTTGAAAAATCGATACGAAGGACCCTATTGAGCTGTCCAGCCACCATCGATACTTAGGGCTGACCCTGTGATGGAATTTCCGCCAGGGCCGCATAAAAAGACCGCCAGATCACCGATTTCTTCGGGTGAGACAAAACGTTGAGAAGGTTGCTTCTCGCTTAAAAGATTGAGGTTGGCTTGCTCATAAGAAATTCCTTCTTTTTGAACGCGTTCTTGAATTTGATGCTCCACTAGAGGCGTTAAGACCCATCCAGGACATATGGCATTACAGGTGATGTTCTCTTGGGCAGTTTCAAGGGCTACAGTTTTTGTAAGCCCCACTAAACCATGCTTAGCCGCCACATACGCTGACTTAAAAGCAGAAGCAACAAGCCCGTGGGCAGAAGCAATATTGATGAGACGACCCCATTTTTGGGCTTTCATCAAAGGAAGAGCCGCCTGAATACCATAAAATGATGCTGAAAGATTAAGGGAGAGGATCTTTTCCCATTTCTCAGTAGGAAAATCTTCCACAGCTGCCACATGTTGAATACCGGCATTATTGACTAAAATATCAAGGCGACCAAAAATTTTCTGAGTTTCGGAAATTAATTCTTGAGGACCTGAGGGTTTTGATAAATCCACCCCCATATATCCAACCTGGACGTTGTAGGTTTTCTCTAAAGTAGCGCAGAGCTTTGTAATCATCTCAGGTTCTCCAAACCCATTCAGCATGATTGAGGCCCCTGCTTCCGCAAACTTCGTCGCAATACTAAGGCCAATTCCACTTGTTGACCCCGTAATAACGGCAACCTTTCCTTTTAACATTTCGTAAGATTCCTTTTCATGGCATGTCATAATGCTTATTAAAAAGGAATTTCTTTAATTTTTTATTACTCTTTTAGCCCGTAAAGTTCATTTTTTTAAATATCTCTCTTGCCTTCTTGCGTGAGCCTTTCTAAACTCGCGATAATTTATGATAAGGTGTTTTGTATGCATATCCTTCAAACGATCGTCCAGGTGGTCATTCCATTTTTAGTTATTTTGTCGCTTCTTGTCTTTGTTCATGAGCTTGGACATTTTTGGGCGGCCCGTAAAAATGGCGTAAAAGTCGAAGTTTTCTCTATCGGATTTGGCCGTGAGATTTTTGGATGGAATGATGCAAAAGGTACCCGCTGGAAAATTAGTTGGCTTCCTTTAGGGGGATATGTCCGCATGTTTTCGGACCTTAATGCCGCAAGTCAACCTGATCAAAACCATATTGCCCAGATGACTGAAGAAGAAAAGCAACAATCTCTCTTTCATAAATCTGTTTGGCAAAGAATTAGTGTTTCTGCCGCAGGACCGCTCGCAAACTATCTCTTTTCTCTTATTTTGATGACAGGATTATATATTTTTGTGGGACAAAGAATCCCGACAGAAATAGCGAAAATTGGCCAAGTTATGCCCGAAAGTGCTGCCGCTCTAGCGGGCCTTAAAAGTGACGATGTAGTTCAGCAGATTAATGAGCATCCCATTGCCTCTTTTAATGACATGTATTTACTTGTTCGCGAGAATCCTGGGAAAGAATTAACCTTTATCGTGAGTCGAGAAAATCAACCTTTAACTCTTAAAGTCATCCCGCAAGAAGCCAAAGAAGAAAGCCTATCCGTGGGACGCCTTGGCGTCACTCATGGCACAATTGATGTAAAACATCCTTTCTATTCTGCCCCGTTTTATGCTTTAGGGGATTGTCTTAGTTTTACGTGGCAAGCCCTTATTTCAGTAGGTCATATCCTGACGGGTAAAAAATCAACCGAAGGGTTAAGCGGACCCATTGGGATTGCCACCATGACCGGTGAAATTATGCAAAAAGAATTTACCGATGTTTTATGGTTTTGTATCTTTTTGTCCCTTAATTTGGGCTTTTTAAATCTTCTTCCCATCCCGATGTTTGACGGGGGACACCTTCTTTTTTATTTTATTGAAGCGATTCGAGGAAAGCCCGTCAGTGAGAAAGCCCAAGAAATTGCCTATCGAATTGGGTTTACTTTTGTTATTTTCCTTGTTTTATTTTCAACTTGGAATGATCTTTCTCGCTTAAAGGCATTGGAATTTTTAAAGAATATATTTGGATAAACACTTAAGAGTTGTATGAGGGGTTTTGTGATTGTGAATAGTCGTATTCGTTTCTTTTTTGTCTTCGTTTTTTTAATGATGAGTGAAGGAAAAATTTCCTTTGCTTCAACTCTTATTCAAAACATTCAGATTCAGGGAAATCAACGTATTGAAAAAGAAACTATCTTGGCACAGATTGATCTAATCCCCGGCAAAATGCATAGCCAAGAAGAAATCGATCAAGCCCTTAAAAACTTATTCGCGTCGGGCCTTTTTGCGGATGCGCGCCTCGAGAGCAAAGGATCTTCTTTAATCATTCATGTTAAAGAAAATCCCATTGTAAATCAGGTTGTTATTGAAGGAAACGACAAACTTTCTGATGAGATCCTTAAAGGTGAATTACAACTTCGCCCCCGCCAAGTTTATACTCTTACACGCCTCCGAAATGATACACAACGAATCCAAGATTTATATCGTTTAAAAGGACATTTTGCGGCGGTGGTGACGCCACAAATCATCAAGCGTGAACAAAATCGAGTTGATGTCGTGTTTGACGTAAAAGAAGGCCTTGCTACCGTTGTGCGCAAGATCTTTTTTATTGGAAATAAGAAATTTAGTGAAAGCAAACTTGAAAGTGCTATTCAAACAAAAGAAACACGTTGGTATCGCTTTTTTACCGCAGATGATACTTTTGACTCTGATCGTCTTGCATATGATAAAGAATTACTTCGTAAATTTTACCTTGAACATGGGTATGCAGACTTTCAAATTAAGTCCGCCGTTGCAGAATTAACACCCGACCGTGAAGAATTTTTTATCACTTTTACCCTTGAAGAAGGAGAGCGCTACCAAATTGGGGATATAAAGATTAGCTCTGATTTTAAAGGGCTTGATACGACAACTTTAGCGAAAAAAATACCTTTTGCTTCCGGCGATTGGTACAGTAATAAAGATGTTGAAAAAACCCTTAATCTTCTTGTAGATGAGCTTGGTAGCCTTGGATACGCTTTCGTCGACATTCAACCACAACTTCAAAAAAACATTCATAAACACCTTCTGGATATTAATTTTATTATTCAAGAAGGCCCCAAGGTTTATATCAATTCCATTGATATTATTGGAAATGATCGCACAGATGATGACGTTATCCGTCGAGAACTTGAACTTGATGAAGGAGATGCCTTTAATTCAAACAAGATGAAGCATTCCGAAAAGCGCATTAAAGACTTAGGTTTTTTCAAGAAAGTAACGGTAACCAAACAACCTTCCGATAATCCTGATAAGGCCGATATTAAAATCGAAATTGAAGAAGATCGCACTGGTGAGCTTAGTTTTGGAGGAGGATTTTCAACAGCCGATGGACCTTTAGCAGATATTCGCTTTGCTGAACATAATTTTAGAGGAAAAGGCCAAGATCTTCGTGTAGGAGTCACGTATTCCAAACGTCGCCAAGAATATAGTTTTGGTCTTACGGAACCTTACTTTTTAGGTCGAGAGCTCATGGCTGGATTTGATGTTTACCGCATGACGCGTACTCGTTATCAAGATGCTTCTTACGATCAACAAATTCATGGGTTGTCCTTGCTTATGGGCTACATGTTATCTGAAAACTTAAGCCAACTTTGGACTTATACAATCCAATCAGATAAAGTTGACCACTTAAGAAAAAATGCCTCTAGATTCATACAGGCTCAACCTCGTAATTCAACCCTGTCATCTATAACTCATACGTTAACCTATGATCGAAGAGACAGCAAAATTGATCCCACAACAGGGTATTCCATAAGCCTCAGCAATGAGTTTGCAGGGCTTGGCGGAACTCTTAAATATTTAAAAAATCAAATAAGCGGCAGCCATTTTTATTCATTTTCAGATGAATGGGTTTTAGAAACGAGTGCTCGCTATGGCATTATGGTTGGATTAGGGAAGAAAACACGTATTGCAGACCGTTATATTTTAGGAGGCGATACCTTGCGAGGCTTCTCTCCTGGGGGTGTTTCGCCTCGTGATAAAATCTCAAAGGATAAAGATGCCCTCGGAGGTCATCAATTTTATTCGGGATCCGTGGAGCTCTCATTCCCTATCGGCCTTCCAAATGAATTTGGCGTAAAAGGCGCCACATTTACAGATGTCGGAAGTGTCTGGCACTCAAAAGAAAAAGGGCCAGAAGTTTTTGATAGTAGAAAACCCCGTGCTTCTGTGGGTTTCGGCGTACGCTGGAAATCTCCTATTGGGCCCTTACGTATTGATATTGCAAAAACAATTTCAAAAAATAAGCTAGATGAAAAACAAGTTGTTCTGTTTGGGTTTTCAACACGTTTATAGAAAGGAAAAAACATGAAATTATCAACTTCAAAATTATTTTTGGCAAGCTGCCTCGGTCTCGGAATTTTAGCGTCTCCTCTTAAAGCAGCTGAAGATTCCTTAAAAGTCGCGATTGTAGACGTCGATAAGCTTATGCAAGCTTCAAAATCAGCAAAGCAACTTATTACTGAATTAGAAAAACAACGGACCAAGTTTCAAGAAGAAGTTTCTAAACATGAAGAGAAATTACGTGAACTTGAAAAAAAGTTAATTGAAGAGCAAAAGAAACTCTCTTCTGATGAATTTAATAAAAAACGTGAAGAGTTTGAACGTCAAGTTGCACAAGTCCATGAAAAAGTGGGCAAACGTCGTGAACAGCTTGAGAAGGCTTTCAGTGATGCACGTGAAGATATTCAAAAAGTTATTCTTAAGCTTGTAGTGGAAGCTTCAGAAAAGAACAAATACACTCTTGTTCTTCCTCGCTCTGTTGTTATCTTCAGAGAAGATCGCCATGAAATTACCGATGTAATTCTTAAACAACTCGACGAAAAGCTCCCTAAAGTCGATTTTAAGGTCCCAACGGCTTAACAACGACCATCCCTTGAAGTACAGAAGGTTTACAAGCCTTCTGTACTTATAATTTGAATAGAACTTATATTGAAAGATGATTGATTCTCGTTTTTATCATTCTCACGGGCCCTTAAGCCTCAAAAGAATTTCTACCCTTTCTGATGCAGAGCTTATTCTTCCACGTGAAAAAAAGCTTCATGAAGAAAGTCTTATTACAGGCCTTGCCTCTTTAGAAGAAGCAACATCCTCAGATTTGACGATGCTTCATAATCTAAAATACAAAGAGATTTTTACAAAAAGCAAAGCAGGGGCATGTTTTATTTCCCCTGATATGATTCCTTTTGCCCCTTCTTCTATGGCTTTATTGGTGACACCCAAACCCCACCGTGCTTATGCCCTTGCAGCCTCAACATTTTATCCCGAACCAGAAGGTTATTTTGTCCAGATGCCCCACCCTATCCACCCTTCGGTCGAGATTGGCGAGAACGTCACGATAGAATACGGCGTTATTATAAAAGAGCATGCTAAAATAGGAAAAAATACACGTATCGGGGCAAATTCTGTGATTGGAGCTGGCGTAATCATTGGTGAAGGATGTACAATTGCAGCCAGTGTAACTATTTCTCATGCCCTTATTGGAAACCATGTTACCATCTTTCCTGGTGCCCGACTTGGACAAGCGGGATTCGGCTTTGTGATGGATGAACTAGGCCATATTCCTGTCCCTCAATTAGGCAGAGTCATTATTGAAGACTATGTAGAAATTGGAGCAAATACAACGATCGATCGTGGTTCCTTAAGAGATACAATTATTGGACAAGGCTCACGGCTCGATAACCTCGTGATGATTGGTCATAACGTCGTTATAGGCAAAGGTTGCGTCCTTGTGGCACAAGTTGGGATCGCAGGAAGTACGACACTCGGAAATTATGTGATTGCTGCGGGACAAGCTGGGATTTCAGGTCACTTAAAAATTGGCAATCGCGTAAAAATTGCGGCTCAAGGCGGCGTTACAAAAGATATCAAAGATGGCGACACAGTTGGAGGAACCCCTGCAGTCCCTCTTCAAGATTATTTAAGACAATCCATAATGCTTTCAAAAATAACGAAAGATTATCAAAAAAAGAAAGAAAAGTAATGACTGATACAGTTGAAAAAGCTTGTTCCTATAACCTTGATCATCAGCAAATTTTAAAACTGATTCCTCATCGTTATCCCATGCTTCTCGTTGATAGAGCTGAAAATGTTATCCCCTTTGAAAGTGGTATCGGAATAAAAAATGTCACGTTTAATGAACCTTTCTTTCAAGGCCATTTTCCAGGACATCCCGTGATGCCAGGTGTGCTTATTGTCGAAGCCTTAGCCCAAACAGCAGGGATTGTTGTCGCCCAAGGCCTAGATCCTTCAGCAGAAAGGCTTGTCTATTTTTTGGCAATTGATGAAGCCCGTTTTCGTCAACCTGTTATTCCCGGGCAACAACTTCAACTTTGTGTCCAAAAAATTCAGAATCGACGCAATATCTGGAAATTTAAAGGCGAAGCTTTAGTCGATGGAAAAATTCATGCTGAAGCTATTTGCACCGCAATGGTAGGGGAACGTTAATGACTGCAACTTTAACCTCAAACCTCGTCGAAACACAAATTCATCCAACAGCTGTGATCGAACCTACCGTTAAGTTAGGTAAAGGTGTGAAGATTGGCCCTTATTGTGTCCTTTCTGGCAATGTAACTCTTGAAGATGGGGTCCAACTCATTTCTCATGTAGTGATTGCTGGCCACACAACAATTGGTGAAAAAACAACTATCTATCCTTTTGCTTCCATTGGCCATCTTCCTCAAGATTTAAAACATAAAGGTGAATCTTCTTTCCTTAAAATTGGAAAGCATAATGTGATTCGGGAATATGTGACAATGCAAGGAGGAACAGAAGGAGGAGGATTAGTCACAACCGTCGGTGATCACTGCCTTTTTATGGCGAGTTCTCATGTTGCTCACGATTGTATACTTGGAAATAATATTATTATGGCAAATTGCGCAACACTTGCAGGCCACGTTCAGGTTGCCGATTTTGCTATTATCGGTGGCCTTTCTGCCATACATCAATTCGTCCGCATTGGAAAACAGGCAATCATTGGGGGCATGAGTGCCGTTGAAAACGATGTAATTCCTTATGGCTCTGTCAAAGGCGATCGCGCTAATCTTTATGGCATTAATCTTGTCGGCTTAAAACGTCGTAACTTTACACGGGAAGCTATTGAATCTTTAAGAAGCGCCTATAAAGATATTTTTGAAGAAAGCTCTTTACCTCTCAAGGATCGTGCTGAAAAAGCTTCTCAAAAATATATACATGAGCAAGCTGTGCAAGACATCATAAAGTTTATCCTTGCCGAAGAAGCTAAACGCCCTATTTGCATTCCTAAAACTGATGTCTCTAACTAATTTTCCAACATTAGGTATTATTGCGGGAGGCGGTCAGCTGCCCCAACAAATTATCGATGTGTGTGTTTATCAAAATCGCCCGTTCTATATTGTTGCCTTTGAAAATCAAACGGATCCTCATTTAGTGGAAAATCACCCCCATATGTGGTGTAAATTGGGGCAAACAAAGAAAGCTATTGATTACTTAAAACAAGGCAATGTTCAAGAAATCATCATGGTAGGCCCTATCAAGCGCCCTTCCTGGAGTGAGCTAAAACCTGACGCCTTTACAGCCGCTTGGCTTGCAAAACATCTTTATAAAATTTTTGGAGATGATTCTTTATTGCGGGCCATCATTGAGATGCTTGAAAGCCATGGATTTACTGTTATTAGCGCTGAAAACATTCTGGGGAATTCTCTTTTAGCTCCTCAAGGCGTTCTCGGAAAGCATCATCCGACATCTGAAGATCACCAAGATATTGCGTTAGGCTTTAAAGTTGCAACTATTTTGGGCAGCTGTGATATTGGACAAGCCGTTATTATTCAACAAAGCCTCATCCTCGGTGTCGAAGCTATTGAAGGAACTGAAGCTCTTCTTAAAAGATGTGCTTCTCTTAAACGGCCAGGTTCTGGGGGAGTCCTTGTTAAAATGACAAAACCGCAACAAGAAATTCGTGTTGATCGCCCCACTGTCGGCATTGATACGCTCAAGCAACTTCAAGAAGCCGGCTTTAGAGGACTTGCTATAGAAGCCTTTGGTGTTATTATGTTAAATAAGGAAGAGATGATTCAATTTGCGGATGAACATCAGCTCTTTATTGTGGGAGTCAATAAAAAAGGATGAAAGCCCCTCACATTTATCTTGTTGCGGGTGAAGCTTCAGGTGATATCCTTGGAAGCCGCTTAATAAAAGCCTTAAAAGAAAAATCCCCTCATTGCATTATTTCCGGAATTGGGGGAGCTCTTATGGCGCAACAAGGCCTTCACTCTCTTTTCCCTCTTCAAGAACTCTCGATCATGGGAATTCTCGAGGTTTTGCCTCATATTCCTCGTATTTTAAAGCGCTTAAATGACACAGAACAAGACATCCTTTTAAAAAAACCAGATATCGTGATTACAATTGATGCGAAGGGATTTAGTTTTCGCTTAGCTAAACGTCTAAAAAAGTATGGTTTTCCTCTCGTTCACTATACAGCCCCCTCTGTGTGGGCCTGGCGTCCTAAGCGCGCACAGCAAATCGCCCGCTTTCTAGATCATCTTTTAGTGCTTTTCCCTTTTGAGCCCCCCTATTTTGAAAAAGTTGGCCTTCCGACAACTTTTGTAGGGCACCCTCTCATCGAAGAAAAATTTGACACGTCTAAATCGACGATGATGAGAAAAAAATTCTCTTTAGAAAAAGATAAAAAGCTTATTTGTCTCTTACCAGGAAGTCGAACGCGAGAAGTCTATTCCCTTCTTCCTATTTTTATTGAAGCACTTCAGCAGTTCACGCAAAAAATAAAAAACTTTCACGTAGTTATTCCAACCCTTCCCCATTTTGAAACCTACATTAGGCAAGAAATGGAAAAAACTAACTTAAAATTCTCTCTTATTACAGATGAACACGAAAAATATCAGGCGATGATTGCAAGTGATGCCGCGATCGCCGCCTCAGGTACCGTTACTCTAGAGCTTGGCCTAACACAAACCCCCTTTCTTGTTGCATATAAAGTCAATCCGTTAACGGCACTTATCCTAAAGCGTCTCATGCGTATTCCGTATGTTTGTATGGTTAATATCCTTCTCAATAAACCTCTTATTGGGGAATTTATTCAAAAAAATTGCCGACCCAATTTAATTTCTGACCATCTTTATAAAATTTTGCAAAAAGACAACAATCATACGCTACGACAAGAGCTTGCAACCATAAGAGGGCTTTTAACTAATAAAAATAAACAACCCAGTAAATTTGCTGCTGAAACTATCTTCAAAATCTTAAAGAAATATCAAGGTTCTTAAGGTTCAATAGTTAGCATATCAGCTTATAATGAGTGAGTTTATGGCAGTTTCTCTTCTTCCTTGGTTTGGTTTTTTGGGATTTATTACAATTCTATTGATCATTGATCTTGGTGTTCTTAATCGCAAAGATCATATTATTTCCCCTCGTGAAGCCATCATCTGGAGTTGTGTCTGGATTGGATTGGCTCTTTTATTTAATTTAGGAATTTTTGTCTTAAAAGGATCTCAAGCGGGTTTAGAATTTTTTACAGGATACCTCATTGAAAAATCCCTTAGCTTAGATAACATCTTTGTTTTTGTATTAATTTTCAAATACTTTTCTTTATCTCCCCATCTTTATCATCGCGTCTTATTTTGGGGCGTCTTAGGGGCGATTCTCATGCGGCTTGTTCTCATTTTTGCAGGACTTGAGCTTCTTGAGAGGTTTTCTTGGGTTTTTTATCTTTTTGGTGCCATCCTTGTTTATTCTGGGATTCAAATGGCCAAACAACAAGAACAACTTAATTTTTCAAGCCACAATAAATTCATAAATTTTATTAAGCGCTTTATTCCCATAACTAAAGATTATGTAGAAAACCATTTTTTCATAAAAGAGCAAGGTCGATTGACAGCAACACCTCTCTTTCTTGTTCTTCTTACTATTGAAATAAGTGATCTTGTTTTTGCCGTGGATTCTATTCCTGCAATCCTTGCTGTCACTTTAGATCCTTTTATTGTATACACGTCAAATATCTTTGCAATTCTTGGGTTACGTTCTTTATTTTTCCTGATCGCCAACCTATTACCCCGTTTTTATTACTTAAAACATGCGTTATCGGTTGTGCTTATTTTTGTTGGCTGTAAAATGTTTCTTCATCAGGCTTATAAGGTTCCAATTTGGGGATCTTTGGGAATTATTTTGCTTATTTTCTTGATCGCAATTATCGCTTCTATACGACGTAAAACTCTCGAGGGAGAGAAATTATTTTCTCTCTTCTGAGATTTTAAACCCACAAAGTCAAATTACTGTCGTCTTTTTATCCTTCTTGAAGAAGAAGTTCTTCCTTTATAGAAGCAGGGTATGTTTCGCGAATAAAAGGAACACATAAAGCCGCTAAGATTAAACTTAAAGGAACAATCGCAAGAGCGATGTGATAATCCGCAAGGCTATAATGAGCACTGCCTGCAATGTGTTCTCCATTCCAAACCAGGTCTAGAATTGCACCGATGACAGGTTGCATTAAGATTCCACTAAACATACATAACATATTGTGGACACCTGAAGCTGTCGCCGCTCGATTGCGGTCGTTAATATCTGCAACACTTGCGAAAGCAAGAAACTGACCTGAAGCAGCAGCACCAGCAATGAAGAATAAACTATAAACAGCACTAAAAGGTAAGTGAGGAATATAGATTACGAGAGTTAAGAATAAAAATGAGATAAAAGCACTCATCATCATTGAGCGTCGATAACTTTTAAGAAAAGTTAAAATCCATGACCACAAAGGCCCTCCGACTCCGACTCCCACATAGAAAGTTGAAAGAGCTCCAGCTGCTACCTCACGTTCAACATTAAAGGCTTGCATTAAATAAGGAACTCCCCAAAGATCTGCAAATCCTGAAAGAGGAATATACATTAGAAAACCATAAGCTCCCAAAAGCCATGTTTGAGGATTTTGCAAAATCTCAACTATCGAATTTGTGATCTGTTTTAAGGAAAAAATTGGCTTGGTTGGGATCTTTTTCTCTAAATTATTAATCGTAGGAACACCATCCACAATAACAATCCATATTACAACAGCTAAAATGAGACTTACTGCGGCTAAAATATAGATGGCTGTTTGCCAATCAGTTGCCTGAACAAGTAAAGCTAAAGGTAAGCCACCACTTGTCCCGCCAGCTGTTCCAATCGCAAGCGTAAATCCCACAAAAATAGCAAGTTTATCAGCTGAAAACCATGTTGACGCGATCCTGATACAGGTTAAGAAACCAAAAGCAGATCCCACCCCTATCAAGAAACGCCCGAGAGATAGCAAACTGATATGCTGGCCTCCTGCGAATAAGAGAGCCCCTAAAAAACATAGAATACAAGCCAAGATTAAAGGCTTTTTCGGGCCTATGATATCAAGTAAAAGACCTGCAGGAATCTGCATGAACGTATAGCCCCAATAAAAGAAAGAGGCTATCGTCCCTAAAGTACAAGCATCTATGACCAAAGTTGACATAAGATCTTGGGCCATAACACTTGGAGAGACACGTAAGATAAATTGAAATCCATAAAAAACAGCTGCGCAGAACCACATGAAAAAACCACGTAGAGAAGAATTAGGTTGTTGCATTGTTTTGAAGTCCATTCTTATTAATTTTTTTTGACGCCATTTTAAAAAATGTTTTCTACAATCAAGGAATTCTTTTTACTTTTCAAGAGATAACTCATGTATCAGGCCTTCAAAATTAAAGAATTTCTTTTTGTTTAAGTAAAAACAATCCAAAAATCAATAAAAATTGCCAAATTTGCACAAAAATAATCCTCTAAAGGAGAAAAACTTCCTAAAATTCACCTTGAAGTTATTTTCATTTAAACTAACATGAATATTAATAATTATTCTTGATTTACATTAATATCAGAAAAAATGTTTAAATTTCAAATAATTAAGTATTTATGTAATTCAAGTCAAACAGAAGGTATTTATTTTGGCTTATAACAAATTTAAGTGAAAAATACAAGCAAGAGGGGGAGAAAATTATGAGAAAACTTATGTACGCTCAAGCGGTTTCATTCAAATTACCTCGATTTGACAATGATAATAAGCAACCTAAAAAAACGTACATCCCGTTCGAACGCGAATTCGAACAGAATTTTTTAAAATTATCTGGGATTGTCTTTTAATAATCCCAGGGTTTAAATAGTTAACTTCTATTTTCTTTCACTAGATAGCGGTAGAGTAAGACCAAATTTTTTTATCATTTTCTCATTAAAATAAGTCTTATTTGCCGCAATTACTTGAACATCTATGTTCTTTATATCTTGCCCCTTCAGAATATTCGCCACGATAAGACCTGTCTCTCGTCCGACCTGATATTGATCATTTGCAACAGCAGCGACAGCACCATTCTTAACAGATTCGGGATCGCTCGCAAAAACAGGAACTTTTCCTTTTGTCGCAATTTTGATAATCGTCTCTAAAGCTGAAATGGCTGTGTTATCATTCGGAAGTAAAATTGCCTCAACCTTATCTGTAAGATACAAAGTTGCTTGAGCCACATCTGCTGTTTTAAAAACAACCGCTTCCTCTACTTTTATACCAAAATCAGCCGCAACTTCTTTGATTGCATTAATTTGTTTTTGAGAATTCTTTTCTGCGGGATTATAGATAAGGCCAATTGTGTGCAATTTTGGAAGCATTTTTTTAATAAGCAATACCTGGTCCTTCGGCGAAGGTAAATCAATCGTCCCCGTTATAAACCCTTGGTGATTGTGTAGACGAGAAACAAGCCCGGCATCCACGGGATCCGTTACAGCCCCAAAAACAACAGGCAGGAACGTATTTTTTACAGCTTTCAGCATTGTCTGAGCAGAAGGTGTTGCGATCGCAACAATTATCTTTGGTTTCAAAGTTGCAAATCTTTGTGCTATTTGAGCAGCTATTGTTATATTTCCTTGAGCATTTTGATAAATGATATCACTTAAATCACTTTCGATGAGTCCTTGGTCTACCAACTCATCCAAAACGCCTTGACGAATTTGATCTAAAGACGGATGCGCAACAATTTGTGTAATGGCAATTTGCGGTGATTTAGCAATTGCTTGATTAAAAAATAACCCTAAAATTAAATACTTGGTAATTTGTAACATCGATATTCTCCAACTGTAAAAATTAAACTTAACGAAAGCAAAAAGGACTTTACCTCCCACCATCGCCAAGTTTTAGTTGTGAGAACTTGTGTACAAGGCCGTTCCTTAAGCTTCAGCTTTTGAATTAAAAAGGACTTGAACACTTCGAGACTCCTAAATTTCTAAATAGATTATATGAATTCTTCAAAAAAGTCTATGATTGTAGAATCTTAAGCTTAAAATGCCTTTAATTGCTGTAAGGCCTTATTAATTTTATGTTGAGACGCTTCTAAATCTGTGTAACGCGCTTGGTTTTTCTCAATAATTTCTTCAGGGGCCTTTTGCACAAATTCAGGATTATTTAGTTTAGCGTGAAGAGCTGCCAGCTCTTTTTCTGCTTCTTTTAAACTCGTTGCTAAACGCCTTTTTTCTGCATCAATATCAATAATGTCACCCAGAGGAAGGTACAAGATGTCATCTCCAACCACGAGTTGAAGCGTTCCTGCTGACATTGCAAGAGGCTCAACATGAATTGCTTCAAGACGCGCTAATCGTTCGATAAGACGTTGGTGCGTTTTAAGACGCTCTGCCGTTAAAGTTGACACGTCAGGCGCCCAAAGGTGAAGTTTTTCAGAGGCTGAAATATTTAATGTCGCTCTCATTCCACGAAGAGCTTCTATCACCTCAATAACCCAAGAAATCTCTTTTTGTGCATCTATTTCTTCTTCCTCAAATTGAGGCCAAGATTGTGTGATAAGAAGACCTTGTTTCTCTGCCGACAGTTGTTGCCATAACTCCTCACTAATAAAAGGCATAAAGGGATGCAAAAGGTGACAAAATTGCACTAAAACCCACGCGGATACTTTTTGGGTTTCATTCTTGAGAGACAAATCCTCTGAAGCTAATAAAGGTTTGGCAAATTCTAAATACCAGTCACAAAATTTTCCCCAAATTGTTTTATAAAGAAGACTTGCAGCCTCATGAAAACGATAAGTGTCTAAAGCTTCCTTCAAATTTTTTGTGAGCAGATGAACTTCTTTAACAATCCATTGATTGATTGTGCTTTTGACCGTTTGGACATTAAAGGATGGATCATAGCGACAATCATTCATTTCACAAAAGCGGGCTGCATTCCATAACTTTGTCGCAAAATTACGATAGCCTTCGACCGTTGCGGTTGAGAATTTTATATCTCGTCCTGGTGCCGCAAGTGCTGCCATTGTAAATCGTAAAGCATCAGCACCATAGTGTTCCATCAAATCTAAAGGATCAACAATATTTCCTTTAGATTTAGACATCTTTTTCCCTTCTGCATCTCGCACAAGAGCATGGAGATAAACTGTATGGAAAGGAACATCACCCATAAATTTGAGACCCATCATCATCATTCTTGCAACCCAGAAAAAGATGATATCAAGACCCGTCACTAAAGTTGTTGTTGGATAATACTGATGAAGTTCAGGGGTCTTTTCAGGCCACCCTAATGTTGAAAAAGGCCAAAGAGCAGAAGAAAACCAGGTATCTAAAACATCTTCATCTTGGGATAATTGAGTATTATCTCCATAATGAGCCTGGGCTTGTTGATTTGCTTCTTCTTCGTCCATCGCCACAAAAACTTGGCCATCTGGTCCATACCAAGCCGGGATCCGATGACCCCACCATAATTGACGAGAAATACACCACGGTTGAATATTCTCAAGCCAATTATAGTAAGTAGCAGCCCATTGCTCCGGCACAATTTTTGTACGACCAGTGCGAACAGCCTCTAAAGCAGGTTTTGCTAAAACAGCTGCATCGGCAAACCATTGATCCGTTAATCGAGGCTCAAGGATGACCCCAGATCTTTCGCCATAAGGAATGCTCTGTTGTACATCTTCGACTTTTTCTAACAGTCCTTGTTCTTCCAACGCTTCAAGTACTTTTTTGCGCGCTACAAATCGTTCAAGCCTTTGAAATTCTTGAGGAACATTTTCATTTAAATGAGCATCGATGTCTAAAATATTAATGATGTCAAGCTGATGCCGTTGACCGACTGCAAAATCATTAAAATCATGAGCCGGTGTTATTTTTACCGCCCCTGTCCCTTTTTCTGGTTCACAATAAGTATCTGAGATAATAGGAATTTCTCGTCCGACTAAAGGCAATATTACCTTTTTTCCTCTTAAAGAATGATAACGTTCATCTTCAGGATGAACAGCCACGGCACTATCTCCAAAAAGTGTCTCAGGACGTGTCGTTGCAACCACAATAAACTTATTTTCTTCGTCTTTC
This sequence comes from Candidatus Paracaedimonas acanthamoebae, assembly GCA_017307065.1. Taxonomy (NCBI): domain Bacteria; kingdom Pseudomonadati; phylum Pseudomonadota; class Alphaproteobacteria; order Holosporales; family Caedimonadaceae; genus Candidatus Paracaedimonas; species Candidatus Paracaedimonas acanthamoebae. Next base: position 5,900 of record JAFKGL010000027.1, on the reverse strand, counting down.
AGAGGATAACGAATATGCCAAATCTGCCCTTTAACTTCCGTATTTTTGACTTCTAAATCTGAAACAGCCGTTAAAAGTTTAGGATCCCAATTGACTAAACGCTTCGCTCGATAAATTAATTTCTCATTATATAAATCAACGAAAACTTTTCGAACTGCATGATTCAAACCTTCATCAAAGGTGAATCGGCTTCTTTCCCAGTCAGGAGAAATCCCAAGCTTACGCTGTTGATTCAGGATCATTCCCCCTGATTTTTCTTTCCATTGCCAGGCTCGCTCAAGAAATTTTTCTCGCCCTAACTGTTGTCGTTCAAGTCCTTCTTGTTCAAGAAGGCGTTCAACCACAGTTTGCGTTGCAATTCCCGCGTGGTCCATCCCAGGTTGATACAAGACATCAAACCCCCGCATGCGATGATAACGTACAAGGATATCTTGTAACGTATAGGTTAATGCATGCCCCATATGTAAGCTGCCAGTCACATTAGGGGGTGGCATCATTAGGGCATAAGGGGGTAAATTCTTTTTTTGGCCACTTTGAAATGCTTTCGCAGACTCCCAAGCTTTATAATGTTTCTCTTCTATATCTTGGGGAGAGTAGGTTTTCGATAACATTCTTAAATCTCGTTTATTATTTATACTTCTGATAGAAAACGTTGGGCATCAAGAGCTGCCATACATCCTTGTCCAGCTGCTGTTACAGCTTGACGATAAATACTATCTTGAACATCTCCTGCCGCAAAAATTCCAGGAACACTCGTCCAAGTTGAATTTGGCCGACACTTGATGTAGCCATGCTCATCTAGATCAAGCTTATTTCGGAAAATCTCAGTTGCTGGTTTATGACCAATCGCAATGAAAACGCCTTGAGCTTCGAGATCTTGTATCGCTCCACTATGAATATCTTTTAGACGAATTCCTGTGACTGTTTTTGGGGTTGCTTCCCCTAAAATTTCGACAACTGTATGATTCCAAATAACGCGAACCTTCTCATTATTTAAAAGTCGATCTTGCAGAATTTTTTCAGCTCTCAAACTATCACGCCGATGCACAAGAGTAATCTTGCTTGCATGTTGCGTTAAAAATAAAGCATCTTCAACGGCCGTGTTTCCTCCCCCAACAACAACAACTTCCTGATTTTTAAAGAAAAATGCATCACATGTCGCACACCCAGAAACGCCATATCCGCGAAAGCTTTCTTCACTGGATAACCCGAGCCACTTTGCTTGAGCCCCAGTAGAAATAACAATCGTTTCCGCAATATAGCGATCTCCATTTTCTCCCAAACACACAAATGGGCGTTGAGAGGTATCAATATCATTGATTGTATCAAATAAAATCTTTGTCCCCACATGCTCAGCTTGAGCTCGCATTTGTTCCATCAACCAAGGCCCTTGAATCACATCAGCAAATCCAGGATAATTTTCAACATCGGTGGTAATTGTTAACTGCCCCCCAGGCTGCATTCCTGTCACGAGCACGGGGCTCAAATTGCCACGTGCCGCATAGATCGCAGCTGTATAGCCCGCGGGACCGGATCCAATAATAAGCATTTTTGTATGATAATCGGCCATTACTTTTCTCTTTAAAAACGAAACCTATAATTTAACTTAATTGGAACTCTTAATATCTTGATTTTCTTCTGTCTTTTCACCAAAAAGACTGCCAAAAAAATCTGCTAACTGTTGAAATAAAGAGACCGAAACTTTTGGTTTTTTCCCTTCAATTAAAGATTCAATTAATTCAACAGCATCTGCGCTATCCCAACTTGTAGCTCCAATCATACGCCCAATCATTTTCCCATCTCGATCAAAAATAATCGTCGTAGGAAGGGCTCTCCAATGTAAGGCTTCTTTTATTTTTCCATAAGGATCAAGATAGATATTTAAATATTGAAATTTGCTTTTATCATAAAATGACTTAATAGCTTCAGATCTCAACGGATCAATATTCACAGCAACAACAGCAAAATCCTTATCCGGAAACATTCCAGCTAAACGATCTAAAGACGGCATTTCAGAAATGCAAGGACCACACCCTAAAGACCAGATATTTAATAAAACGATCTTCCCCTTGAATTGGCTTAAATCCATGGGATATCCTTCATGATTGCTAAAACTAAAAGAAGGTAATTCTTGGGGGGATACGACCTCATATCGATTTAAATTTGCAGAGGCTGCTTGACTAATAATAAAATATGAGAATAAAAAATAGAGAATTTTTAAAGTTTTCATGATTTTCCTCCAAAGGAAGCCGTGCTAAGCTCAGCTAAGTTTATTTTCTGATTACTGCCTTAAGGAGCATAACACAATGAAAAAGATATCTTTAGGTCTTTTTTTACCTCTTCTCTTTTTAAATGTTTCGCTCCTACTTTCTGGTTGCGGGAAAAAAGGTCCTCCTGTAGCCCCCACAGGAAGTACGTATACCTATCCACAACCTTATCCTGCAGAAGAATAACATTTATAAAGGAGAAATAAATGGAGATAGATTGGCAATTAGAACTTCATTTATGTATTAAAATTATTATCGCTTTCTTTTTAGGCGCTCTCATAGGATTTGAACGAGAATATAAAGGGCATGAAGCTGGTATTAGAACTTTTGGATTCATTGCGTTAGGCTCTTGTATCTTTAGCTTAGCTTCTTTTTATGTTGGCTCAGGAGATCCCGGACGCATTGCAGCGCAAATCGTCTCTGGTGTCAGCTTTATGGGAATTGGCCTTATTTTTCGAGATCAAGGATTTATTCGAGGATTAACAACTGCAGCAACGCTGTGGTGTACCGCAGCGATCGGAATGACGATTGCATTCGATATGTTCATTATTGGAATTTTAAGTACAATTGTAATTGTGGTCTTTTTATCCATCCCTCATTTAAAACACTGGAAGGGTCTTAAAGTCAGAAAAAAACCCGCAGATCTCTCTTAAATTTAAATGCTATACCAGAAACTACTTCACAAGCTCACACAAATAAATTGGAACATTCTGATTGTTCCAATTCTTATTGCAACCATTGGTTTTTTCGTCCTTTATTCGGCTGCTCAAGGAAGTCTTAGTCCTTGGACTGATCGACAGATGCTTCGGTTTGCGGCAGGGCTCATCATCTTGATCTTTTTTGCTTTAATTGATTTACGTTTCTGGCTGTCTCAATCGTATGTGCTCTATCTTATTTCTTTTGGGATGTTGATCACGGTGGAAATTATAGGTTACATCGGCAAAGGCGGCCAACGATGGATAGATCTCTATATTTTCCACTTTCAACCGTCTGAACTCATGAAAGTCGCGCTCCTTATGGCGCTTGCTCGTTACTTTCATAATAGCCCTTTAGAACATACAGGCCAAACAAAAATGTTAATTTTGCCTTTTCTCTTCATCTCATTACCAGCCCTCCTTGTGATGAAGCAACCTGATTTAGGCACCGCGACACTTCTTATCCTAGCAGGCTTTAGTATTATTTTTGCAGCAGGTATTCGCGTATGGAAACTCATACTTGTTGGAAGTATGGTTTTGATAGCCACCCCTTTCTTGTGGCAACACCTTCATCAATATCAACAAGAACGTATTCTCACCTTCTTAAACCCAGAACGTGATCCCTTAGGGACAGGATATCATATCTTACAATCTAATATTGCATTGGGTTCTGGCGGCTTTTGGGGAAAAGGATTCCAAGCAGGCAGCCAAGCACACCTTGATTTCCTCCCCGAAAAACAAACTGATTTTATTTTTGCCATGTTTTGTGAGGAATTTGGTGTGTTTGGAGGGACCATTTTGATTTCTCTCTATATTATTCTGATTGCTTATGCTTTTTATGTCAGCCTTAAAAGTCGAAGTGCCTATGGACGATACCTTGGGATTGGTTTAGCAACTCTCTTATTTCTTTATGTATTTATTAATATTGCCATGGTGATGGGGCTTGTTCCCGTTGTTGGTGTACCACTTCCTTTGGTCTCTTACGGGGGAACTTCCATGTTAACATTCATGATGGCTTTGGGCCTTTTAATGTCGATTTCTATTCATCGCGACATCAGAGTCGGACGTATTGAAGGTCTTATTTAAAAAAAATTATCGACAGCTTCGCAATGCTTTGCTAAGACGATAACATTCTTAGGTGCGGGCGCTTAGCTCAGTTGGTAGAGCAGCTGACTCTTAATCAGCGGGTCGTAGGTTCGATCCCTACAGCGCCCACCAGAAAAATCAAGGGTTCTAACTAATTTTCCATTCTAAGGCTTTCTTGATTGTCAGCAAATTGTCAGCAAATAACATATTTTTATTAGGTTGTCATAATTGACTGAAAATTATTTAATATATCAATCATGACTTTATTAAAATCCTACTTCTTACGACAACGACCTAGCATCCTAATAAACTGGATATATATACTTACTGGCTTGAATAATGGCCACAAAACCTATTAAATATACCTAAAAATATCCTTTAAAGTAGTAAAGAAGGTAGAGATCAATCATACCCTAGGGTTTCTTTCACTATCTACCTTTTATAGAGCCTACTCTTCGGTGTAATTGTTCATCACCGAATAAGACGGCCCTTAAAAGAAGCTAAGGTAAAAATGACCTTAGTTCAGTGTATAGAATAATGAGCTCACAAATTTGGGAATTGGATACAATGGACACTTCAGAATCTCACAAATATAGACAAGTCTATATAAAATCCTTCCTTCCTTTAACAGCTTTCTTCTCTATTATATGCTTAATAGGTGTGTTTTGGGACTATGTTTCTTTTGTAGAATCAAGAAAACATCTTAACGAACGAGCCATCAAGGGGCTTCAAGAATTACTTCAAACTCGCATTAATAATATTAAAGAGGAAGCTAACATTATAGAGACACGAATTAACCATTCACATTCTATAAATAAAATTGCGCAAGTTCTTAGTGCACCACTATTCAATATTTCCAAATACTCAAGAATATTTCCATTTATTGCTTCACACTACATTCATGAAAGAGATAAACGCTTTTTTATCAGCCCATATGGGATATCAGATTTAACAGATTTTCCCAGAGAACTATTACAGAAGCTTTCAAAGGTCTCTCCTCGAGGAGAATTTTATCTGTGGGATGGAATGCTGTATTACATGCGCCGTATTAAGCATGCATCTTCTAAACAATTAGATGGTATTCTTATATTATCCTGTGATGCAAAAGAAATGGTAGATTCAGAGTATAAGCTTGATCACATCAATATCGTATTAAGCTCAAATATTTATCCGTTTTTACAACCCGACAAGCTAGACAAAACATATGGCTCTTTGCCTAATTCAATTACTATATTTGGAAACATTTATGATCATTATGTTGTTATTCTTGAGACTCCATTAGCCCTGTTTGCTAAGCTTCACGAAGTAAACGCCTATAAAATATATATTAAACAAAGAACAACATTATGGGCAGCATTCCTTATGCTGTTTTTACTAATAATTTCTTCACATTTAATGTTCAAATTTGTATTTCTTACGAAAATCTCAAAGCTGAAGCATAAAACAAGCACCGAAATACAATATGCAGAATCCATTAAAGAGCGAGAAAAAATCCTCAAAGAAGTTTTTCTCAGACAACAAGAAGATATTAAAATTCTCACCGCTTCTCATTATGTCATATCTAGGTATATTGAAGGCAGTTTAAACACTGACATCCTAACTCCTCAAGGCCTTGAAGAGCTTAACCTTACTGTTGAAAAACCATCAGATGCCTTGGAAGAAGGTATTTTATATCCGACTAAATTTGAAGATACTGATGTTTTAGAAATTTTACACAAGAGCATCCTCTTTTTATTCCCTGACATTTACAACAAAGAGGTTAAGATTAGCTTTCAACACAGTATGCCTGGGATCATTAACCACGATCCGCTCATTATTGAGCTTTTATTTATCAATGTTTTAAAAAATATTA
>JAFKGL010000026.1 GCA_017307065.1 Candidatus Paracaedimonas acanthamoebae | reverse complement strand
TTGCAGGTTTTAGCTAAAGCAACCCCATCTCTTATCTTTATATCCTGAGCAATTTTTTTCATGACTTCATAAGGGAGACAGCTAAAAAGACCGGCTTGGGGCGCTGTTGCTAAATTGTCTTCCTGCTCAGAAAACTTAAATCTTTTGGCGGGAGGCTCAAGTTCTTGATCGGAATCACAGCACCATGAGGGCGTTGCCGAGAGAGCTACTGCAGCAATAAGAATCATTAAAACTTTTTTGATCATGAGGAGATTCCTGAGTTTTGGATACAAAAATAAAAACTTTACATTAATATAGTCAAAATGGCAACAATAAGTCAGAGAAAATAGTCAAGAATGACACCTTTGGTCTTCGGGAGCGTCATTTTGTGGGGGGCGTTAAAAAATATTTTTGACTTTTGGAAAAAATATTGTGTTCTTTATTGAAGGTGTAATAATTATTCTTATATATTTTATACATCATTAAGAAAAGGTTAATAGGCATGCAATCCGTACTTAAGAAATTATTGTCCTCTACTTCTTTGTTCGTATCAATAACGTTTCTCGGGATGGGAGAGTATGTTTTAGCTTCGAGTGATATTTCGGAAGAGTCAAAAAAGCAGAAATCTCAAATAGCCTCGTCATCGGCTGTTGCGTCAAGTTCAGCGCCTGTGGCCGTAGGTTCGATAGATGAGCTTTCTTCCCCACAAGTTGTGCAATTACCCTTAACAAGAATTTTGAAAGGGCTCTCAGATAAAAAAGTACCACTCCTCACGCGAACTGAAGTCTATAGTCCCCGCAGGTTATTAATTAATGTGTGTGATGCTTTAGAATTAATCAATTCATCAACCCCTCATCGAGACAGTAAAATTACTGATTTAATGAAAAAAGGCGTGTGGGCTTTTTATTTTCATTGGGCAATGACGGGAGAAAGATTACTAGAATTGGGGGATTTTTTAACACTTCTTCAAGATGTAACGAAAGTTACTCGGAATTCTATTTCGCAAATTTCTGCCCCCCCTAAATCTGATAATAGTAAGAAATCCCATAAAAATAAGTTGGTTGTAAGTTCTTCTGCAAGCTCTTCAAAAGAGGTAAAAATTTTTTCAAAAATCCCTGAAATAAGTAATCCTCAAAGAGATTCTCTTGAGAATTTATATTTAAAAATTAATCAAAATGAATTAGATGAGGTCGATATTGATGGATTCTTTGAGCAATTTTTCAAAGGATCTGAAAAAACAGAGATTAAAAATGTAGGGGGTTTTTTCTTGAAAGAACTCACAAGCATAAGTCCAGATATTGTAACAATAAAAGGCAAAAAGAAGTTTCTTAGAGATGGAGTGAATCATCCTCTTTTCGAAGTTTTATTAACTTTTCGAAGTAATTTGGCCATGAGTTTTTATCAGGAAGAGGCAAAAGTAAAAGTCGAAGAAAAGAAGTTAGATCAAGCTATTCCTATTTTAACAAAACTTGTTTCATTAGGGGATATAGGTTCAATGTTTGTTTTGGGATGGGTGGAAGGAAGGAGAGGAGATTTATCTGCTGCCAAAAGATTATATACTCAAGCTGTGACGACAAAAGGACGAGAAAAAAAGAGTAAACTCCTGGTGATTAATTCAAAGTTTTCCTTAAGTGAGATTGCTCAATCAGAACAAGATGCCTCAACTGAAAAATATTGGTTAAAGCAAATCATCGCCGAGGAATCCTCAGAAGAATTGCAAGAAGATGCTCTATTCCGTTTATTTGAATTGGCCCTTGAAGCGCAAGATTTACCTGAGGCTGAGGCATTAGCAACGCAAAGCAAAAAACCTGGATTAACTTCCCAAATGGGAGATTACTATTACACTCGTCAAGAGTACAAGAATGCAGAAAAGTGGTATGTGCGAGCGGCTAGTCAAGGTCATGTGAGAGCGATGCTTAATTCAGCAGTGATAGCAAGAGATGGGAAAAGAATAGACGTTGCCCTTAAGAGACTTGAAGAGGTTGCACGTAAGACAGCCCCAACATGGGGAGAATCTGTAGAATCTTTCACACAAATAAAAATGGAATCAATCCAAGAGTTATTTTCTTTAGAACTTGATAAGAAGAATTTTGAAAAAGCAGAATATTGGGCAACTCAAAGCACAAATATAGAATTATTTCTTGATCTGGGTATGGCATATTTTTCACAACTAAATTTTGAGACTGCTAGCAAATATTTCAGGCAAGTTGAGGCCGCTGGGAATATTAAGGGGACATACAACTTAGGTCTCGTAGAATTTGAGCAAAAAAATCATGATGCAGCAAGAGCATATCTCACACAAGCCGTAGCTTCAGGCCTCCCGGAAGCAATGGATATGTTGAGTACTTTAGAATTACTTCAGAAGAATTATGAGGTTGCAAGACGATTGGCTATGCAAGCCCTCGCCGCAGGTATTCCTCATGCAAAGCATATTTTGGGTGCTTTGGAATTAGAGTTAGGAAATGACGCTGAAGCCCGTGTATGGATTACACAAGCTGTTGCATTAGGAATACCAGAAGCAATTAACAATTTGGCTGTTTTAGAGATGCGGCAAGGAAATATAGAAGCTGCCAGAAAAATTCAGACACAAAATGCAGAAGCTGGAAGCCTCGAATCCCTGCATAATTTAGGTGTTTTAGAAGAAGAACAAGGGAACATAGAGGCCGCAAAACAAGCCTTCAAAAAAGCAATTGAGGAAAATTTTCATTTAGCTTTCTTATCTCTTGCCAAGATATTAATAGCAGAGAAAGATTTTGTTGAAGCTGAAAAATTATTGAAAAAAGCGATAAGCTTTGGTGTTAAAGATGCTGAAATTTATTATGTAAATTTACTTTTCAAGAATTGTCGATTTAAAGAAGGACTAAAGCTTTTTAAACTTTATGAAGAAGGTTTGACCGCCTCTAACCTAATAAAATTAGAAGAAAATGTTTTAGTGCAAGTGACGTCAGAGACTTTACCTTCGCATTCAGAGATTGTTCAAGAACCTGAAGCCGTTCCGTCTGCAGGATGGTCTTCTGAAAAAGATGAAAGTTCCGTCGTATCGGTTATCTCAAAGAGAATGCAGAAATATATTGCTCGTGCAAAAGTGCAAGAGGAAAGAGAAAGAAAAGAGCAATTATTGAAGGGTGTTCAAGGTGAGAGACGCGCGAAAACCTATCAAGATGTAGAGATTAAAGTATTACCCAAAGTAGAAGCATTTGTACAAGAACATGCAATGAGAATTCAAAACTTGATTAGTCGTTTAGCAAATGGAGAAAGTCCAAATGATTTTAAAAAACTAGAAAGATATAAAGATATTTATTCCATGCGTTTTGGACGTGTTGGGCGTGTAATTTTGAGAGTGACTGCGTGGAATGGAAATGCAGTTTCAGCTTTAACACTTCTTTCAATTGATGATCATTATGAAACTTTAGACTCTGTTGCGCATTCAATAACTCCGGCAAAGATAATGGAATGGGAATAGAAGGTAAGAAAAATTTAATCTATTTTTCGATTAATTTTTTAGATGATATAACTTAAAAGAAAGTACTCACGTAAAACGAGTACTTTCTTTATTTTAATTTATGCTAGATCCTTTATTATTTTTCGTCAGAGAAGAATTTTTTACGAGCTTCAGCCATTTTATCTCCATCTTTCACAAACATTTTTTCACTTAGCATTTGTGCCTCTCTCTTTGTGATTTTATTATCTTCAAGACATTTATCGTAGGCTTCATTATTTCCTAATTTATTGAAGTGGGCGTAGCATCCTTTATATTTTTGAAGTTGCTCTTCAGGAGAAAAGAAGCGTTGACGCGTGTCAGACATTTTATTTTTACTTTTATCAAACATCTCATCACTTAATTTTTTGGCATCTTCTTTACTAATTTTGTTATCTCTGAGACATTTTTCATAGGCTTCATTGCCTCTTGGTTTGTTTAAATGGGTGATGCAAGCCTCATATTTTCCACGTTGTTCGTCAGAAAATTTAGAATTATCACTTGCGTGAACAGAGGCTCCGCCAAAGCTCATTGAGGCCACGCCTAACAAGTAAGCGAGTTTAATTTTTGAATTCACGTTTTTTCCCCTTTTTTTTATGATGGAAAATTATTCCATAACTAATTTTTACATTTTTTTATTTAAAAAATAGTAAATTAATTAAAAATTTTATTTATATTTATCAAATAATTTTACTTAAATTTCTTTGCTTTTATCTCGCCAACGATATTATCTTTGAGGCATTTTTTATAGGATTCATTCCCTCTTAGATTTTTTAAGTGAGCAAAGCAAATCTCATATTTCCCATGTTGTTCGGCAGAAATTTTAGAATCATCACTTGCGTGAACAGACGCCCCGCCAAAGCCCATTGAGGTTGCACACAATAAGTAGGTGAGTTTAATTTTTGAGGTCACTATTTCTTCTCTTTTATTTGTAATATTTTTATCTAATAAATTTTGCCTTATTTTCCTTAATGAAAAGTAAATATAGGTATAGCCGATCTTGTAATAACAAATTTGTACACTATATAATTTTTATGAGAGTCTATAAGGTTGCACTAAATAATTGAAAATAAATAAAAAGTTACTGACTCTCGTAACGGCTGTTTTTATGTGTTTAGGCATAAAGGCATTTGCGACTGACGATGATCTGACACAAGCCTCATCGAATCAGCAAAGATCTCTCGTAATCAAACCAGAACGCCGTGTGAGAGAAACTTTACCAGATGCCTTCTCAAAATTTGCAAATTCAATTTTTGCACCCTATGAGACAAATGGTTGACCCATTTCCTTTCTGTCTTATGAAGAATCCATTTAGAGTAGAAGCAACAATAAATCCGTCTTAAGACTCATCTTGACATTCGAGATTTTTAAGAAAAGAATAAGCAAAAAATAAAAAAAGAGGATTTCGATGCGGTTTAGCTTTCTTGTTGTTTGGATGAACATTGTGCTAACCGTTCCCGGAAGTGCTTCTTTTAATGAAGAGAGTGGGTATGAAGCAGATAATGAACAGGGTCTATCTGAGATTGAACCCTTAATTCTCGCAGAATCTAAGAAATCAAAATTTATTTTCAATCCCTCCCCAAATAAAAACAAAACTCCTTACAGTCTTATTTTTAGAGATCAGATGAGAGATACCCAAAGAATGCTTCTCAATACAGATATCCATGTTCCTCAGACAAGAAAGAAGAGCCATATTGCGAGGGGAAAGATGGATTCTGAGGAATTCGCAGGAGGGAGAGGAAATATTCCTCGTATTAATATTATTTCACCCTTTCCTCGGCATAAGTGTCTTTATGACGCTGATTCTCAAGAGGGATTGTCGTAAAAAATGATGAATAAAGTGAAGAAAGAATAGATCTTTTTAAAAATCAAAGGTCATATTCTTTCTTCATAAGGTTAAATATTTTTGGCTTATTATGAAGTTTATTTGTTGAACTTATTTTTTAGGTTAGTTTTTCCTTCCTGAATTGCGTTTGCCTGTGCTTCTTCAGATGCTTTGACACAATCATATGGAAATTTCGCGAGTTGAAGTTCGTAATATTGTCCTTGAACACTATCACGGCTAGCATTGGATAAATCTCTTTTCTGTTGTATATCTTGTATTTTTAGCATTGTTTCACGAGAGCATTGAGGTGATTCTTTAGAAGCATTCGCTACGCCACTGAACAATCCTAAAGTTGCCACACCTACCAAACAAGCGAGTTCAATTTTCTTAAGCATGTTAGTTTCCTTTTATTGAGTTAAAGATGGGACTAATTCCCATCTTTGAAGGATACGTTGAATTCATTTAAAAATCGTAAACGTTTGAAAATTAATATTTTATTAAGTCTTTTTTCAATCGTTGAGACAATTCCCACAGCAGAGAAGTCAGAAGATATCCCAAGGCCCCTGAGGCGATGGAAACAATAAAAACTCCTAAAATATAAGGCTTCCCTAAAGTGAACGCCCACGACAAGAATTGTTCTAAAAAGAGCATGAGATGATCTAGGCTAAATTTAAACTCGAGAAATGGAAATAATTGGGGTTTTTCATCAAGAATGAAAAGGCCGACCTGATAGAGAAAATAATTAATTGGAATAAAAGTGAATGGATTATTGATCCAAGTGAGGGCGACAGCAATCGGGAGATTCGTTTTAAAATAGAGGCATAGCAAAGAAGCCCAAATGGCTTGTAAGGGAAGAGGGAGAAAGTTAATAAAGAGCCCAATGGCCACACCGCCTGCAACAGTGTGGCGATTGAGTTGGCTCAGTTCTTTGAGAGAGAAATGACAGTTTTTTGTTTTTATGAAAGGGTGTTTTCTAAGCCATTTTACTTTAAAAAACCATTTTTGAAAATATGTGTGCATACTTAAGAGCTCTTTATTATTTTTTGCTTTGCTTATCCCATTATGGCAGCCTAGAATTCATTATACACAGGAGTCATTTCTTCTTTCTTAATGATTTTTTCTTGGGTTAAGACAATTATAGCAAATTTTTTTGGAATTTTTCCCTAGAATGGGATATTTGGGTATATGTTTATACCAGGTTTGGTTTGATTTGATGCCTTATTTCTCAACTGAAGAAAGAGTCAACATGAAGTCCTTAAAATATTCTCTTATGGTTATTTCTTTAAGCCTTATTCCCGCTGTTTCTCCCTACGCATGTGACAATCCAGCACTTGAGGAGGATGCTGGCAAAGATCTCTATCCCGCAATTCAAAAGGTCTCGAACAATTTTTATACAAGCAAAATAGCTGGTAAAGAGTTGAATCTTGTGTTGGAACGTATTGACGAGCGGACGCATCCTCTTTGGTTACATTACGGCTCACAGCAGAGCAGTAGTTATGCGACTGAACTTGCGAAGAATGGGATAGAAGGAAAGGTTAAGGTGAAGAATGGTGTTGTTACCTTTCCATCTGATTTGAAGAGAGTGTATCATTCGACAGCTACTGGTGCCTCACTCTTTTCTGCCATTCTGAAAGAAGTCCCCTATAAAGATAAAGAGTTATGGATTGCCTATATTACAAAAGCTACTTCACCTCAGCCGATTCCAAATCATATAAAGGGGTATCAAGTAATGAATTGCATAGAACACCCTGATCCTTTTGCAAAAGATATTGAAATGTTCGTTACGGTGATATCTTCGCCTCAGGCTTTGTTTACCTGTCATAAGGGAATTGCCATGTCAGTTGAGGCTGCGATTGGTGAGCGAACAAGAGGCATCTCAGTTGATCTGCATTCTTTTGCGGCCAAGGTGATGTCGATGCGTAACCCTGAGCGTAGGTTTATGATGAATACCCCTGTCTTTGCCATGGAAAAGATTATGACGGATGCGCTTCCTGGTTCTGTTTTTGTGGGAACCCGAGAAATGCAGCAAATGATGAAGGAAAGACAAAAGATATCCTTAGAAGAATTTACAGCCAATAATGAAAAAGTACTGACTGAAATTGAAGATGAGCTTAAAAAAAGAGCTCAAGAAGAGTGTGATGGTGCGAATAAAAAATTGCAAGAGCAACTAATATTAGTAAGAGAAGGAAAAATACAAGATAAGTCAGAAAAGGTTATACGCCAAGAAGAAGCTGAGATAATATCTTCTCGTGATACTATGATAGAAATGGGTGAAGAGGGAGTCTTTGTTGTTTCAGAAGAAAAAATAGCTTTGGCACTATCGGAAAAATTCCTATGGAAATATAGCCATTTTAAAGATCCCTTTTCATTCGATGTTCATCCTCTCACGGGTCTTCGCCAAGGTGAGTCCGGAACCAGTAGTGAGAAATTCTTGCAGTATATGGAGAAACATCCTCAGCTTCTTTCTGTTGATAGGGTGAGCACTATACATGACCAATTCACGATTTTTGATCCCGAGGTTCCGTCAGAACCTTGGCTATCCGTTGACAGAACCAATCCGAGTTATCGTTGGATATTTGAAGATTATTTGAGACCTATGGGGACGACTCATTATATCGTTGTCGATTTAAAAGATTTAGCAAATAGTAGGTCTGTTGAGTAGATAAGAAGCAGCCCAAACTGTAAACATAAAATAACAAAGGAAAAAACAATGAATCGCTGTGAGTGAGCGATTAAGACTCCCTTTGAACAAGAATATCATGACCATGAATAGGCCGTGCCTCAGCATGAAGACCGGGTTCTATATGAATTCCTTATTTTAGAAAGTATGCAAGCCGGATTAAGTTGGCGGACAATTTTACAAAAACGCGAGAATTATCCCCAAGGTTATCAAGGTGTTGATCCCTTAAGAATCAGTCAATTTGGATACCAAGAAATTGAGGAAATGCTTCAAAATCAGGACATCATTCCGCATCGTGGAAAGCTAGAAGCCTCTTTAAAGGCTACAAAAATTTTTCTGGAGATTCAAAAAGAGCATGGCAGCTTTGCAACTTATCTTTGGAACTTTGCTGATGGAAAAACTATTCATAATCATCGGACATCTTTGAGCGAGATTCCTGTCACCACGGCTTTGTCAGAACAACTCCGTAAAGATTTAAAGAAACGCGTTATATGGGAGGCGTTTTTTGCGGTGAGGAGAAAGGATTTTTTTTACCTTTTTTGCATTTCTTAACCATTTTTGAAAAGGGAAGTGGATCATTAAAAATTCTTTGTTCTTTGTCGTCATATCTTGCTCTTCATTATAAAGACAAGTTGTTGCTGTTTTCTTAATAATTAAAAAATATTAAGGAAATTTTTACAATTTTTGGCGTACGCTTATGCTAGAAAAAAAGGAATTTAAAAATGAAAACAACAAAAATCTTCTTAACTTTAGCGTCTGTATTTGCCTTAAATCAAGGCGTTTTCGCCTCGGATATAGAATCGAAATATCCTTCTAAGGATTTGAAAGGCATATTTGAGGGTTGTGCTGACGTAAATAAGAAACCCAAAGATATCCCCGGCATTCTTGATGCTTTTAAAAGCACACATACGGCAAAAGAAACAGAAGATTTGTGTAAAGAAGTTAAAGATTCAAGATTTTATGACGCAGCTAAACAAGCTGGTGTTGGCACCATTAAAAATAGAGCGATCGTGACTTGGTGCGAAGGAGCTCACCTAGAAAGAGCTAAGCTTGGGGAAATTAAGCAAAAAGACAAAGCACCTGAAAAGGCGCCTGAAATTGTGAAGCTCAAGCCTGTTAATTTAGGTGAAAAAGAAAAGAGTATTGAGGGGGAGCAACATCAATTAGAAGAAGTTAAAAAAGTAATTTCAGAGAATTTGGTTGCTTTGAAAGATGATAAGTCCTTAACTCCTGCGCAACAAAAAAGAGTCGAAGAGCTTGTTGGACAAGTAAAAGAAGCTGAAAAAGAATTAGCAAAAGCTAAGGAAAATTATGATAATTTATCTGTTGCTATCACAATTTTACGCGATGATTTGAAGCATTTCTCTTTCCAATATTTTAAACCTCAAGCTCACGAAAATAGCACAGCCGAAGTCTACCTTGAGGCATTAAATGCAGCTTTACCAAAAGAACATCCACACATTCTGGATAGTGGCTCAAGAGGACAATTAACACAAGCAGATGCAGTTCTTAAGCAAGCGAATGAGAATTTAGCAAAAGCGCGTAAGGATTTGGAAATTATCAATCGTGAGATGATACAATTGACCGGAAAATAGGATTCTATTTCATACTTAAGGAAAGAGGGACCTAAGGTTCCTCTTTTTTATTTTGAAGAGATGAATTATTTAACACTTGTTTTATTTTTCTTGATTTAAGATCTGTAATCAATTATAATGGATAACATAATCAGAGAGGTTAAAAAAGTGGAACGATGCGCGTGGGCGGTGAAGACCCCTTTTGAACAAGATTATCACGATTGTGAATGGGGCGTGCCTCAGCACGAAGATCGAGTTCTTTACGAATTCCTTATTCTGGAGAGTATGCAGGCCGGATTAAGTTGGCGCACTATTCTTCAAAAACGTGAAAATTATCGCCAAGTTTATCAAGGTTTTGATCCTTTGAAAGTCAGCCAATTTGGTCCTCAAGAAATTGAAGAAATGCTTCAAAATCCGGGCATTATTCGCCATCGTGGAAAACTGGAAGCCTCATTAGAAGCGACAAAAATTTTTCTTGATATTCAAGACTCTCATGGCAGCTTTGCAACTTACTTGTGGAATTTCGTCGATGGAAAACCTATTCACAATCACTGGAAAACACTCAAAGAAGCACCTACAACAACGCCTCTTTCAGATACAATAAGTAAGGATTTAAAGGGGCGTGGCCTCAAGTTTTTCGGCTCAACAACAGCTTATGCTTTTCTGCAAGCTGTGGGTGTTGTAAATGATCATGTCGTCACGTGTTTTCGCCATCAAGAAGTTATGAAGGTGTAGAGCCAATCATCGTCGCAGGTTGGACCCAAGCGTCAAACTGTTCTGCGGTGAGGTAGCCAAGGTGAAGGGCAGCCTCTTTGAGAGTTGTTCCTTCATGATGGGCTTTTTTGGCAATCTGAGCCGCCTTATCATACCCAATATGAGGGTTCAGAGCCGTCACCAGCATTAAGGAGTCGTGCAAGAGTTTATGAATACGATCTTCATTTGCTTGAATGCCATCCACACAATGATCGACAAAACTATGACATGACTCACTAAGCAATTGAATCGATTGTAACACGTTATAAATGATGACAGGCTTAAACACATTCAATTCAAAATGACCATGAGCGCCAGCAATTGTGATTGTTGTGTGATTCCCCATTACTTGAGCACAAACCATTGTGAGAGCCTCACATTGAGTCGGATTGACCTTTCCGGGCATGATGGAGGAGCCAGGTTCATTTTCAGGAAGGCTTAACTCCCCAAAGCCGCATCGAGGGCCCGAGGCTAAGAAGCGAATGTCATTGGCAATTTTCATCAGGGCCACAGCCAGAGTATTTAAAGCCCCTGACATGTCAACGAGAGCTTCATGACTGGCTAATGCTTCAAATTTGTTGGAAGCTGATATAAAAGGAAGATTCGTGAGGCTTGCAACTTCTTCAGCGAACTTTTCTGCAAATAAAGGGGGACAATTGAGGCCTGTTCCAACAGCTGTGCCTCCTTGAGCGAGCTCATATAGATTGGAAAGGGCAAGCTCAATCCTTTTGATGCTTTTATGAATTTGGGCTGTATACCCCGAAAACTCTTGGCCGAGGGTGAGGGGGGTAGCGTCTTGCAGATGCGTGCGACCAATCTTAATGATGTCTTTAAATTGATGTGATTTGTCTTGAAGCGCTTTATAAAGTTTAGTAAGGGCAGGCAACAGTTTTTGATGAGTCTCCAACGCGGCGGCAATATGCATGACAGTGGGAAAGCTATCATTGGAAGATTGACTGCAGTTCACGTGATCATTGGGATGAACGGGCGCTTTACTGCCGATAATGCCTCCCAAAAGTTCAATAGCGCGATTTGCAATTACTTCATTGGCATTCATATTGGTTTGCGTTCCTGAACCCGTTTGCCAGACCACAAGGGGAAAATGATCATCCCAGTGACCTTCCATCACTTCAGTCGCCGCTTTAATGAGGGCATCTGAAATCTTTTTCCCGAGCTTCCCAAGATGTGTGTTCACCACCGCTGCTGCTCTTTTTTGCAGTCCAAAAGCCCGAATAATGGGCAAGGGCATGCGCTCAATCCCAATCTTAAAATTTTGAAGGGATCGTTGAGTTTGCGCGCCCCAATAGCGGGAATTTTCGACATCAATGGGGCCAAAGGAATCTGTTTCAGTCCGGGTTTGTGAGCTCATCAAAAGGTCCTTGTCTAAAAATTGTAACCTGAGTTTTTAATGAAAACATATTGTTATCTAAGAGTAAATGCGAAAACTTTTAATAAATGATTATGGTGAAAGAAGAGGTTGTTAACAAAATTGAAAGCATGATAATTTAGGATGCTTTTAATAATAACTATAAGTCTAAGAAAGAAAAAATGAAAAAAAATTATAAAGCTTTTTTAATGGCTGGTACGATATTCTTAACCCTTTCTTTTTCCTCATATTCCTCTCCAATCAGTGAATTTGGAGCGGAATTAAAAAAAAGACAATCAGTGAAAAGTGTGAGTTGTCCCTTACAAAAAGGGCTTTTGAACTATAAGGCGGGGATGAGGCGTCTTTCTGAGAAAAATTCTGATAAAGAAGGAAAAAATATTGGGAAAGAGAGTGCTTCAGACGAGGAGTATGCTTTACCACAAAGTCATTTTATGGCTCTTAAACATTTTCAAACTGCGGCCAAAAATTTTGAGAGTCAATTCTTTGAGAATGAAGAAATAAATTCTGTTAAATTTCAAGAAATTTATGCAGGAGAACTAAGGGATACTTTATTTTATTATGGAGCAACTTTGAAACAACTTGAAGGATTATACTTTAAGCAAAAATTTAGCAAGGAAGTGCGTATTACATGCCTTGATAAGCTATTTTATCTTGTTAAAGAACTCATCCAACATCCCGATTCTTCTTCTCTTGAAGAGGATACCAACATTTTTACGGAGCTTGGATATGGTGATCAGAGTGCAGCCTCAAAATTTTCCGTCTCTCTCGACCAAATGTTTTTAGAGGAACCTAAACTGATGCTTTTCTCAATTGATTTACAGAGAGAACGTCTTAAAAGTGGTGTCACTGATCTTAGCAAACCCATTGATGAAGATCTTTTTAGAGAAGTTCTTGAAGTATGGGAGCCAAAATTTAAGAAATCAATTTCCAAGAAATTTGATGAAATAGAAGATGTTAAGTAGAAGTATTTAAGCTGCTTTTTTTAGAAAAGAGTTGCTCTTTGATGTAAAAAACTTTTGAAAAGGAATTATCTTCATTTATATAAGGAATTATTATTTTTTTGAAAAAGATATTTTTGGCGGAAGTACTTTGAATGAATGACCAAGACGCTCATTTTTTTGAAATCGCTTTTCAAGAAGCCCAACAAGCGGCTTTAGAAGACGATGTGCCTGTGGGCGCTGTGATTGTGTTAGACGGAAAAATTATGGCGCGAGCAGGTAATCGCGTGGAGCGTAACCACGATCCCACAGCTCATGCTGAAATATTGGTGATTCGTGAGGTTGCAGCGCTTCTTAAAACGCCACGATTAGTCGGGTGCGATCTTTATGTGACCCTTGAGCCTTGTGCGATGTGTGCGCAAGCAATGGCCCATGCGCGTATCCGATGCCTTTATTATGGGGCTTATGACGCTAAAGGAGGAGGTGTGGAGCATGGCTCTCAAGTCTTTAGCCAAAAGACATGCCACCATCGTCCCACAGTGATTGGCGGCTTGCGTGAGCAAGAATGTGGTCAACTTCTAAAAACTTTTTTTCAAGCGCGGCGTTAGATTTTTAAACTCTTATGTATGTGACTAACTGTTATTAGCTATATAATGCCAAGAAGTTATTATTTTTTCACAAGAGGTGCACTTTGAAATTTCATTATTTACTTCTCATCATACTAGTTAATCTGCTGAGCTTTTTTTCTACCTCACTTTATGCCTCTTTAAATGATGAAAATGAAAAAGCTTCTCCCTCAACGACCATTCTTTTCCCTCTTAAAAACTTACCCAATGATATCTTAGAGCATATCTTACCTTTTTTAGAGGGTGATTCTCTTATGCGTCTACAATTGACGGGTGATTCTAACATTAAAAATCGGCTTTCTACACGCACTAAAAGTTTTTCTCTTCCATGGAGAAATGAAATAATAAAGCCAAACTCGATTAGTTCAATTGCTCGTCTATACCCAAGTCTTACAGAGTTTATCGTTCTAATGCGCGGAAGAAGCCAAGGGAATACCTTCTTTGCAGGAGTGCTGCCTGAGAGCATCCTCTCGTTAACATCCCTAAGAAAATTAAATGTAAGTAATTGCGGTTTAACAGCCTTACCAGGTATGTCTTCTCTTCGTTCTCTTGAAGAGCTTTATTTATCAGAGAACAATTTCACGGAAGGGAAGCTGCCCGAGAGTGTCTCCTCATTAACATCACTAAGAATATTAGAAGTATGTTATGGCGAGTTAACGACCTTTCCAGATATATCTTCTCTTCGTTCTCTTGAAGAGCTTTATTTATCAGAGAACAATTTCACGGAAGGGACGCTGCCTGAGAATGTCTCCTCATTAACATCACTAAGAATATTAGAAGTAGGTTTTTGTAATTTAACAACCTTACCAGATCTGTCTTCCCTTCTTCTTGAAGTGCTTGATTTAGCAGGGAATAAATTCACTGGAGAGAAGTTGCCTGAGAGTATCCTCTCGTTTCATTAAGAAGTTTAAATGGATATGACTGTGGTTTAACAACCTTATCAAGTATATCTTCTCTTCGTTCTCTTGAAGAGCTTGATTTATCATGGAATAAGTTTACTGGAAGGCAGCTGCCGGAAGGTATCCTTTCGTTAACATCCCTAAGAAAATTAAATGTAAGTAATTGCGGTTTAACAACCTTCCCAGATCTGTCTTCTCTTCCTCTTGAAGTGCTTGATTTAGCAGGGAATAAATTCACTGGAGAGAAGTTGCTTGAGAGTATCCTCTCGTTAACATCATTAAGAAGTTTAAATGGATATGACTGTGGTTTAACAACCTCAGATATATCTTCTCTTCGTTCTCTTGAAGAGCTTAATTTTTCATGGAATAAGTTTACTGGAGGGCCGAACTGCCGAAAGGTATCCTTTCGTTAACATCCCTAAGAAAATTAAATGTAAGTAATTGCGGTTTAACAACCTTCCCAGATCTGTCTTCTCTTTCTCTTGAAGGGCTTGATTTAAAAGGAAATAATTTTACTGATGGAGTGTTGCCTGAGGGTATCCTCCCATTAAAATCATTAAGAGAGTTAAGTGTAAGAAATAGCGGTTTAACAACCTTACCAGATAATCTTCCTAGGACCGTAAAGGTAATTCGGTGAGGATCTTTGACAAGGTTAGTCTCTATACCGTCATTAAACATCCATTATGAAGTTGAATCGTGCGATCCATCCTTTTGGCAAGTTCGGGATTATGCGTTGCAATCAGGGCAGCCATTTGATGTTTGCGAACAAGGCCCACGAGCTCATTAAAGACAATTTCTGCTGTTGCTTCATCTAAATTTCCAGTTGGCTCGTCAGCTAGTAGAAGTTTTGGCTGATTTGCCACAGCGCGTAAAATAGCGACGCGTTGTTGTTCGCCACCTGAAAGACGAGAAGGACGATGAGTGGCTCGATTTTCAAGATTAAAACTTTGAAGGAGGCGAGTTGCATGGGCCGCTGCTTCCTTAGGAGGGCGTCCTGCAATGAGTTGAGGAAGCATGATATTTTCGAGGGCACTAAATTCTGGCAAAAGATGATGAAATTGATAGACATATCCAATCATATTGAGGCGTAAAGTCGTTCTTTCGCGATCATTCATTTTTCCACAGGCGTTTCCTGCGATATAGACCTCACCTTCCGACGGAAATTCAAGGAGGCCCGCTAATTGAAGCAAGGTTGATTTTCCAGAACCCGATGGGCCCACAAGGGCCACAATCTCACCGGCCTTAAGATGAAGGTTCGCATCGTTAAGAACGCTAATTTTTTGATCCCCTTGAATGAACGTGCGTTGAAGATGTCGAAGCTCAAGCGTTGATTTACTCATAACGAAGAGCCTCCACAGGATCGAGGCGTGCGGCTCGCCAAGAAGGATATAAAGAAGCAAGAAAAACAAGGAGTAAAGCGACAGCCACCACAGTGGCCACTTCATAAGGATCAACTTTAGACGGAAGCTTCGTTAGGAAGTACACTTCTGCACTAAAGAGTTGCGTGCCCGAAAGTTTTTCAAGCCATTGCCGAATGGATTCAATATTTGAGGTAATCAGGAGGCCAAGGAGGCTTCCGGTGGCGGTTCCAATAACACCAATTAACGAGCCTGCCAAAAAGAAAATGCGCATGATCATACTTTGACTTGCACCTATTGTGCGTAAGATCGCAATATCATGAGTTTTATCTTTTACAAGCATAATCAGGCTGGAGATAATATTAAAAGCCGCAACAAGGATAATAAGGGTGAGGATCGTAAACATAACGTTCCGTTCAACTTGAAGGGCCGTGGTAAAACTTGAGTTTGCTCGTTGCCAATCAATCACACGAACGCTCGGGCCTAAATTCTGGGTTAAAAGTCGGCTTATGTAGGTGGCTTGATCGGGGTGGTGAAGAAACACTTCAATACCGTTGACCGCTTCTGGAAGGCGAAAGAAATTCTGAGCTGATTCAAGAGGAATAAAGACGACCCCGCTATCATACTCTTTCATGCCGACATCAAAGATGGCAATGACTTGAAAGCGGCGAATCCGGGGGACGGTGCCAAACGCTGTGCTTGTTCCCTCGGGCGCAACCAGAGAAAGGCTATCTCCCGGAAAGACATGGTATTTCTCGGCAAGTCTCTTGCCGATCACAATGGCATTTTCTTGTTCAAAATGATCAAGGGTTCCGTGAGTGATATGATCTGCGACGAGCTTACGATCGAGAAGATCCTTAAGACGCAACCCATGGACGAGGGCGCCTGCAGCAACTCCTTTATTGGTAATCATGACTTGATATTCAATCATGGGGGTCACTGTCGAAATTTCCGGAATTTTCTTAAGTTCAGTCACGAGAGGATCAAAATCTTTGAGGCCTTCACGATAAACAGAGGCCGCCCCAATATGTCCATTAAATCCTAAGATTCGATTGAAAAGGTCTTCTCGAAACCCATTCATCACAGACATCACAATAATCAATGTTGCCACGCCTAACATAATCCCCAAAAAAGAAAAACCGGCGATGACGGAAAGAAAGCCTTCTTTTCGACTCGGTTTTAAATAGCGAAGAGCAACTTTCAGAACAAAGGTATTTCCCATTATGAATGACTCAAGTGTTGCGTGAGATAGGAAAGGGCAGACTCAATTGAAAGTTCTTGAGTTTCATTCGTCCGGCGATTCTTAAGTTCAATGAGCCCTTTTTCAAGGCCTTTAGGTCCTACGCGTAATTGCCAAGGAGCGCCCATTAAATCCATCGTTGCAAATTTTGCGCCGGGGCGTTCTTCACGATCGTCATACAGAACACTAATCCCTTTATTTTGCAATGTTTCGTAAAGATGTTGGCACGTTTTTGTTGTCGCTTCATCATCTGTACGAATGCTAATAAGGCCAACTTTATAGGGTGCGACGCCTTCAGGCCATATAATGCCAGCTTCGTCATGATTTGCTTCAATAATTGCGGCAACAAGGCGAGAAATACCAATGCCGTAGCTGCCCATATGAGGAACAATCATCTCTCCTGTAGGGCCACTCACTTTCATGTTAAACGCTTCAGAGTATTTCGTGCCAAAATAAAAGATATGTCCGACTTCAATGCCGCGGGCTTGTTTAAGATGGGCTTCAGGGACTGTGCATTCTTGGGGATTGTGAAGCGTTTCTTCGGCCGCATAGATGGCCATCAACTCTTCCACATTGATGTTCTTAGGATCTTGAAGGAGCGTATCAAGCTTTTGATCATAATAAATAAGGCTTTCCCCTGTGGAGGCCAAGACATGGAATTCTTGAGAGAGATTTCCACCAATAGCTCCCGGATCTGCTTTAACGGGAATAGCTGTGAGGCCCATCCGAATAAAGGATCGTATATATGATTCAAGCATACGTTGATAAGAGCGAAGCGCTCCTTCATAGTCAATATCAAATGAATAACAATCTTTCATCAAGAATTCACGACCACGCATCACGCCAAAACGAGGGCGAATTTCATCGCGGAACTTCCACTGAATTTGATAAAGCATTTTCGGAAGATCCCGATAACTTTTAATGTGATGGGCAGCAATATCTGTAATGGCTTCTTCGGCTGTCGGCGTATAAAGAATTTCACGGTCATGTCGATCTTTAAAGCGAAGCATCTCTTGTCCGTATGCATCATAGCGGCCAGATTGACGCCAGAGATCTGCCGATTGAATGGTGGGGAGGATTACTTCTTGTGCCCCTGCACGATCTTGTTCTTCACGGACGATGCGTTGAATATTTTCTAGGACGCGTGTCGCCATCGGTAGCCAAGCATAAATACCTGCGCTTGCTTGATAAATCATCCCCGCGCGAAGCATAAGACGGTGTGAGACTATTTGAGCCTCAGAAGGTGTTTCTTTCAGGGTGGGCATAAAGTATTGAGAAAGCAGCATTTTAATTCACTCATATATTCTTTTAATGATGGGCGAGATTCTCGCAGATTATGACCAAAACGCAAAGGGGAAAATTTGGTAAACTGCAATGAGACGAGAGTAAATAAGAGAAATTAACTACGATGGTTGTTCGAAGTTTTCATAATATAAATAAAAATTAAATATTAACTCATTATTAATAGGTAAAGTTATATATTTATAATAACTATAATAAAAATATGATTTTATTTATTATGTAATATATAGAAGAGAGTAAAATAATGAAGAAGTTTAATTTCAAGAATTTTTTATTTTTAAGTGGAATTTGTTTATTTTCTATTCCATCCAATCTTGTAGCTACGCCGATTACCGTTCAATGTGTGAAAGCAAAGAATTGTGATGCTGCAACATTTGAGAATTTTGTTCGAGATGTTCTTAACAAAGAACAATCCATTAGCAATTTAGTAGCTGGCGTGAAAAGAAAACATGCTGAAGATTCTAACAATAATGATAGTGAAGGAAATGTGAGAAGTTATTTTTATATTAAAAAGGACAAAGTAAATAGTATTTTCATGGATGAACTCAGGGGTAGATTCTTGTTGGCAGCTCATGGAAAAACACCAGCAACTTTAATTACGAGTGCAGGCCCCCAGAGAGATACCTTTTTCATAAAAATGGAAGTCACTGTTGATCCAGGAGAGCATCTTCTTGCTCATATTACCTCAGGAGATGGCCACCATCTTGGTGTTGGTAATGGGGGAGCTACAAATAAAATTTCTTTCTGGATTGAAGTCCCGAATGTGAAAAATGATCGTGACGTGATAGAGGCAACTCATAGCACAGCAAAGACGACTTTTCCTCGAAGCTAAGAGAGTAATTATTTGATATAAATAATAGAGACGCGATGACCCTATTCTTTAAGGAAAAAGGGAGTTAAGTCTCTATTTTTATGGAGTATTTTAAAAGTTGCGCATGCATATTTGTCAAATGATTTATTGACGAATCGGATGAATAAATCTAATATCCTCTTAATTATCACTTGTAGAGGCTGTCATGCAAAAAAGTATATTTTCGATATTATTTTTATTAATTGTTTTTTCTTCAAAATCGCTTCTTGCATCTTCTTTGTTGTCAGAATGTTTTGTGGGATCTGTAAAAAAAGTAAATTCTTATGCCATGAGAAAGAAACCAGGGCATTTCTCAGGAAGATCATCTGTGGAAAAGAAGAAAACCCCTCTAACAAAACGGTTTTATGGTACTTCTACTTCTAGGGAAAAAGAAGAAAGAGAAAAACTTATGAAAAAATTTCAAATTGTTGGCATTGGAGAAAAAAACTTAAAATTTGATCCTAAAACTTCAATGTACTATTACGATGAAGATTTTATAGATTCCTCTGTCTCAGAACCTGAAAAAAAAGTGCATGATACTTTTGTAGAATTTAGTGTGGTAAAAAAAAGTAAATAAGACAGAGGCGACTTATCATTCACCTGAAGAATACGTTCTTTTACCTAATGAACAAAAGTTTATTTCGAACAAAAGGCAGAAAGTAGAAGAGCCTTATCTGTTTCCTTGGTCTATTAATGGTCATTTAGAGATGGCTTTCCCTACAGGAGAGGGTAAATATCGACATTACATAGGATCTGGGTATACTTGTTGGTGCTGATTTGGTTCTTACAGCGGCTCATTGTGTTTATCTAAAGGACTATGGCCCTGTTCATGAAGTAAAATTTTATCCTGGAAGAGCTGGAAATATATCGCCTTCAATTGCGAAACATAAAAAAATCTTCATTCCTAAAGACTGGGAAACTAGGCAAGATGAAGAACATGACATTGGCATGATAGTTTTGGAAGAGAAGCAACACGGAGAAAATTTCGCTAGCTTGAAGGTCTTATCAGATGAAATTCTTGATAATTTAAATGTGCGCATCTCTGGCTATCCTGGAGAGCGTCGAGATGAACATAATTTACCCTATATGTATACAATGAGTGGCCCCGTCAAAACTTTTAAAGAGCATAAATTTTATTATCATGTAGATACTTCTGGAGGACAGAGCGGTTCAGGTGTTTTAATAGAAGAAGACTTTAGGAGAACAATTAATACTTGTATCGGAATACATGTAACAGGGTGCCAAGAAGAAGGAAATGGGGCTATCAGAATTAACAAAGAAAAGTATGAAATGATTCAACAATGGATAAAGCGTAAACTATAAAATTATTAAGTATTATTTTTAATATTAAAAGTGCAATGGGTCTGGAAAAATAGTTAAATAATTTTTGAGAGATTTTAAGTTCATTTATTAAAATTCTAGTGAGTATAAGTTAGATTATTTTGAGGATAGTAGAGCTAGAAAAAGAGATGAAAAGGTGAAGTTTCAGGTTCATCTCTTGTTTTACTAAGTATTTTTCGAATATTGGGTTACCTATTTAATTAAACTCCTAGCTTCTCCACATCTTATAAGGGAGGGAATTTTTCGCCTCCAGCATGAGGGCGGTTAAGGCCCACACAAGGGCATCTACGCGATCGGGGGAGTCTGTCATGCCGGGAAGAAATTTGCACATCTGATCTTCTAGTCGCTTCAAACCTTGGCAAGCATGGTGAACTTTTCCTTGTTCATAGAAAGCCGCAATCGGTTCCGCCCGCGTATATTTCCCCCGACTGGCGTGGACACCTTGATAGCTGATTGTTGGATCAATAGAGCGTAATAAAGTTTCAACGAGGTCTCCACCTTTGTTGACTTCGGCAATAATGCGATCGGCATTCCAATGATGATAGGCTTCACATGCAATTTTACCCCACGTGGTTGCAGGATATTGACCACTCAGATCCTCAAGAACATAGGCGTGATGATCATGGCCTAACCCCACGACAACAAGCCCTGTTTCATCACTGTGAGAGTGATGCGTCACGGCGGGATCAATGCCGATCACAATTCTCTTAAATTCCGGTAATACCTTTGTCCGATATTGATCTAGAAGGGCAGGTGTCCATAACGCCCCTTCGTGCGTATCAATCATCTCGCCTAGGAGTTCTTGGGCCCCTAAACGTGTGCCTGAAAAGCTCTGTTGCATTGTATTGATAAAGACGGGTGAAAGATTATCTTGATTTTCAAAGGTGGTACCGCGTGTTAAGGCCACCTCTTTTCCGGCATGAGTCACCAGTTCCTGAAGCAAAGGCAGGGGGCGAGGCGTTGTCGTAATAATCATGCGTGGATGGGGGCCCAATCGAAGAGAAAAATGGATTTGCTGCCATACTTTTGCCATTTCGCGGAATTTTGCAAACTCATCAATCCAAGCACAATCAAATTGCGGACCTCGCAGCTGTTCGTAATTTTCTGCGCTATAAATCATGGCGATCGCCCCATTTTTCCAGGTGAGACGACGTTTTGAGGGTTCATAGTGAGGACGGTCCTCAGGGGGGTGAATGGCTAAAAGTCCGCTTTCTCCTTCAATCATAATATCACGGACATCTTCTTGGGTGTCTCCGATCAAGGCAATCCGTCGCGCTTGATGAGTGAGAGCCCACTGGCGGATCGTTTCTGCGCCAGTACGCGTTTTTCCAAATCCACGTCCCGCAAGAATCAACCAAATCCGCCACTCGCCGTCTGGGATTTTCTGATTAGGACGAGCATGACGTTGCCACTCATACTTTTCGACATTTTCAAGGTCGTGTAAGAGGTCCCTTGGTGGGGAAAAGGAGGGCTTCGAGAGGGAAGAAATTGAGACTTAAAAGAATGATTTTCCATTCTTTTAGTATAGCAAAAAGAGGTCAGAAAATCAAGAAAATTTACGGAATTCTAGAGGGATTTTTAGGGAAAAACAAGTTTAAAATCAAAGACTTAATTTTTTTAATGAAGTTATTTTTTTTATCAAAATAAAATCATCTTATGTTTAAGATTTTTTTGAGTATAAAGATCAATTAGAATTTCCAAAATCTTACAATATCTAATATCAATTAATGATTCTTGCTTGGTAAGGACTATCAAGAGAAAAGGCAGGGATTGTGACTTCATTTCTTCGCCTGTATTATTTACCATAACATAATACCCATGCATAACCCCTGAAGGGGTGGAGAGGGGGGCAGAGCTTGTATATTCGAGTGCATCCCCAGGCTTAAGGGTTGGTTGTTGCCCAATAATCCCCTCTCCTTCGATTAATTGTTTATAGCCGTGAGCATCTAAAATTTCCCAATGACGTCGTTTTAGGTGAACTTCATGAGGGCTTAAATTTTCAATACGGATTTGATAAGCCCAGAGATAGTGGCTTTTTTCGGGAGAAGATTCTTCTTCAATAAAAAATGGGGTCGCTGAAACGCGAATAGCATGCGTGATTTCACTATAAGTTTTTGTGTCTAAGGAATCCATTCTTCTAACCAACTTTACTATTATAGATTAAAGTTTAACGAGGAAATTCTGAAAGGAAAAGATATTGTTTAGGTCTCAGTCGGTTTTTGTTGTTCAAAGACTTGATAAACAAGATCTGGTTTTATCGCTTTCATCGCTTCAAGTCCGTGTAAATCTTTTTGAGGGCACTCAAGAGGGTAGATACTTTTACTATAAGTAAGAGAGGGCGTTGCGCCAAATAGGCCGATAGTTGGCTTTCCAAAGCTCGCGGCAATGTTAAGAATACCTGTGTCGTTCCCAATATAAAAATCTATCTTTGAAAAAAAGGCAAAAGTTTGGTCAATCGGAAGATGAGTGACGGTTTTTGCTTTACCCCCTTTTTGGTGGATCCCTTTTTGAATTTCAAGAACTTCAGCAGTTTCAGCAGGGCCTCCGCAGAGAAAAACAGTACCTTGATGATGAGTACTTATTCGGGTTCCTAGCTCAATAAAATGTTCAACAGGCCATTTTTTGTAAAATTCGCTCGCTCCAATTCCTAGGCAAATCCAAGGGCGTGGAAAAGAAGAAAATTCGGCGTGAATGTCTTGTAGAGCCTTTTCTGAGAGTGAAGGATGAAAATCCTCGGGGGTCAAGGATAGCCCCTGCAACTCAATCAAGGTATTAAGGTGTTGAAGAACGTGTTGCCTTCTCATGGAAGCTGGAGGAAGATTTTTTGTTGTGAGCACGAAACGTTGCTTACTAAATCCAAGCCCAATACGTTCAGGGATCCTTGCTAAAAAAGGAAGCAAAGCATAGCTAAAACTTTTATGAAGGATCCACGATTTGGAAAACTTTCCTTTCAGAATGTTCCAAAAAGTACGACTCAATTTCTTTTGTTCAATATAAATAACGTTTTTAACGCTAGGATCGTAAGTTAACCATTCGGCTGCTTTTGTTCGAGGGTATGTTAGAAGTGTAATTGGACCTTCTTGACGTGCAATTGCACGGATATATGGCAAGCGCCACACAACGTCTCCAATTCCGGATGAGGGAAGTATAACAAGCGTACCGCCTTGATGCATTTTGTTACTTTCGAGTCAATGTGAGGATGAAAGGAATAAAATACCTCATTTTAGAATACTTTAATCACTTTTGAACCCAAGTTTATTTTTTAGAAGAAAGATTATTTAATTGTCAATTATGATTTTCGTGAAAATGAAATTGAAATATGTTATGACACATGTGTAAAACTAAAAAATAAAAAAATGGTAAGAGTATGCTGAGGCACTTATATTCAACGTATGTTTATATGGATGATACTGATTCTGGGGGGTATGTTTATCACGCCAATTACCTAAGGTTTGCGGAAAGAGCGCGCACAGAAATGCTACGAGATCAAGGGATTGATCAGCGATTCCTTCAACAAAGCAGAAGCATGTTTTTTGTTGTACGAGAGTGCAAAATTGATTATTTGTTGCCAGCAAGACTTGATGATTTTTTAGAAATTCAGACAGAAATTTATGAAGTAACAGGCACACGCCTTTTCTTAACTCAAAAAATTTTAAGAGATCATGTGGAGGTCACAAATCTATCGTTAACGCTTGTTTTAGTAAGTGAAGGGGGGCGCCCTTTAAGAATCCCCGCTTTTTTGAGAGAAGCCTTAAGCGGAATCATAATGAATTAAAGAATTAAGGAACACATATTATGGACAATACGGCCATTGATGCGACAACAATTGGAAAATCAGTCGCTACCACAGATCTTTCAGCCTGGGGCCTTTTTATTAATGCAGATCTTGTGGTACAACTTGTCATGCTTTCATTAATTGTGGCCTCAATTTGGTGTTGGACCATTATTTTCTCAAAGGTTATGAGATTAAGGGATTTACAAAGTTTGGCTGAAAAGTTCGAAGAAGCTTTCTGGTCAGGGGGGTCACTTGATAGCCTCTATGATCGTGTGGGGACGCGTCCAACAGATCCTTTTTCCAGCATCTTTGCGGCGGCCATGAAAGAATGGCGTCGTTCCTTAAAAGGGAAACCTGCCACTCGAGAAGCTAAAGCAATGCTTCAACAGCGGATTGAGCGCATTATGCACGTTACAGTTGATCGCGAAATGGATCAGCTTGAACGTCATCTTCCTTTTTTAGCGTCTGTTGGGTCAACAGCTCCTTTCGTCGGTTTATTTGGAACTGTTTGGGGAATTATGCATAGTTTTCAAGGGATTGCGAGTTCTCAAAGCACAAACCTTGCTGTTGTCGCACCTGGTATTGCTGAGGCTCTATTCGCCACCGCGATTGGTCTTGTCGCCGCTATTCCTGCTGTCTTGGCCTATAATAAAATTTCCACCGAACTTGGACGTTATGGGATGCGGCTTGATTCTTTTGCAAATGAGTTTTCTGCGATTATCTCGCGTCAGCTAGAAGAGGTTGAATAAATGGCAGGGGATCTTCAAACCTCGGCTTCTTTAGGAAAGCGTAAGTCTGGTCGCCGACGAACCTTAAGTGGCCTTAAAAGTGAAATCAATATGACGCCCATGGTCGATGTGATGTTGGTACTCTTAGTTATCTTTATGGTAACAGCGCCCTTGATGACTGTTGGTGTTCCGCTTGATCTTCCAAAGACAAAAGCTGCAGCCATTAATGAAAAAACAGAACCTTTAACAATTTCAGTGACTTCTGATAGCAAGATTTATATTCAAGAAACTGAAGTGAAATTAGAAACCTTGGTGGCCCAACTGCAAGCGATTACCTCAGCAAAGCCAGATACGCGTATTTTTGTTCGTGGCGATCAAAGAATTGCTTATGGCTTTATCATGCAAGTCATGGGAACATTAAGTGCTGCGGGATTTGATAAAATCGCGCTTATGGCAGAGCTGCCTCAAGGAAATCCTGAGGTAAAAGCAAAAGCCAAGAACCCTAAATAAAGTTGAGAGTTATCCATGATGCAGAAACCTTTACTCTATTCTTTAGTTCTGCATCTTTTTTTAGTCATATTGTTTATATTTGGTCTTCCAAATTGGCGGAAAAGTAACTCAGATTTGCTTTTGCCGATTCCGATTGACGTTGTGGAGATTGGCGCCAAGACACAAGCTCCTAAGCCAACTCTTCAACCTAAAAAAGAAGACATTAAGAAGGAAGAGCCTAAAAAAGAACCACAAAAACAAACGGCCCCTAAACCTCAGCCAAAGCCTGAAAAGAAGGTTGAACCTGCCCCCAAAAAGCAAGAACCTGAACCCAAAGCCGAGCCTGTGGCACCCGCGCCAAAAGCAAAGCCAAAACCACCGACGCCTCCTAAAAAGGAGCCTGAAAAGAAAGCGCCCGAAAAGAAGCCAGAAAAGAAAAAAGTGAATGCCTTTGATTCTGTGTTAAAAAATCTTGAGGAAATTGAGAAAACAGTTCCTGATGCCGTTAAAGATGATAAAAGTGATACAAGCATCTCAGAACAGCAAATAGGGGAAATTGGAGAGACGATCACAATCAGTGAACTTGATGCAATTCGTCGACAGCTAACCCAATGTTGGCATCCTCCTGCAGGTGCTAAAGGGGCACAAGACATGCCTGTTATTCCTGTTCGATTGTTTTTAAATATCGATGGAACTGTGCGCGAAGCACGTTTGACAGGGACAGGACAAATGAGTGATGCTTTCTATCGTGCTGTTGCTGAAAGCGCTTTACGGGCTGTTAAAGATCCTCAATGTAATCCATTGAAATTACCCCCAGAGAAATATGAGCAATGGAAAGAAATGATCATCAATTTCAATCCGAAAGATTTGATGTAATCTAAAATTTCTGAGCTCATGAAGAATGTATTATCAAAAGAAGTTATAAAGTGGGATATGGGATGTGTAGGTTGGGAAGAAGTAGCTCTCTTGACCAAAAAAGATTAAGACGTTTTTAACGCTCTCTAAAGGATAATATTATCTAATTTAAATTAAGAAAACTCTGATTGAAAGAAGTCTTGTCGAGAAGAAAAAATTATTCTTAATAAGAAAATAGAAGGCGTGTAGTAAAAAAATGATTATTAAAATTGAAGGAAAAGTTTCTGCTTCTGATCTTCATAAGGTTGTAGATATTTTATCTATTTATTTTCAAAAACATGGCGTTGAAGAATTTATAAAAGTCGATATTGATTTAAAACCTTTTAGTAAAGAAATACAATTGCCAGTGACTTTTTCTTCTGAAAAAGGGGGAGAGATAGAATCATTAGTGATAAAAAAATCAAAAGGGGGCGACTTAGAAATTATAGAAGCACCCTCTAATAATTCTTGGATGACATCTCCATTTGGAAGCATTTCTCCTGGTGAGCTTATGAAAAGCATATGGCCCTTGTATCTTTTATTATTTTTCTTATTCATCTCCTATTTTTTGTGGATTAAAGCCTAAGTTTAAAGAAATGATCTCTAAATCTAAAAATGTCATTATTGTTGATAATTGTGAATTTTTAAGCCGAAAATTATTTTATAAGAATTTGATATTTGTTTCGAATTTTCTTGAAATTTGTATCATTGTATGGTAGTCTAATAGTAGATGGTCAGAGATGATGTTTTCTTCCTTGAAGGCCTTTAAAAAGCCTTCAATCTTCTTCAATAATTCCTCTCCTTCCGTCCTTTAAAATTAAGAGAGTCTAGCAAACTCTTAAGAGTTCTTTTTAACGCTCTTTTTTGAGCGAAT